>NZ_JBMPPD010000015.1:0-88018 GCF_049339825.1 Undibacterium sp. RuRC25W
GGCGCAATTCGTTCCCATTGATCATCTCTCAACATCAGTCGCAGCATCGTTTCATTCTTTAAAATCTAGAATGTAAACACACTTCGGGAAAAGTTAACAGCTTTTTATATGTCAACACGCCCTAGTCGGTAATGGCGGATTTTCTCTAAGAAGTAAGAAACTTCAAACATATTTAAAAAATTCGACAAGCGAAATAACGGAAAATGAAGATGTAATTATTTGCCAACTTCGTAGATCAGAATTAGAAAAGCAGGGTTTCAAATATGCTCCACTTGATATAGCTACGAAATTTAGCTGGGAGTGGGCCGGCAATCCCGGTAGAGCATTTGGACAGCACGGACATTCAGGCAAAATTAAAGCTCTTCGGCAGCGATGGTTGAATGCATATCGAGCTACTCAGCTACTCCGGCGACTAGTTAGTTTAAATACTCCATAGAACAATAAGTTACCTGATAACGGCTAACTTGCTGAGCGATTTGCTTCATTTGCGGTAATTGCATTCGATCCTTTAGTTAAAATAAATATCAACGCGCCCTAGTTAAATCGTCTTTAACATAACTTGATTTGATGACATCTGATGGAAGAACGTACGAAGACTCATCATCAATCATGATTATTTTTTCGAAGTCCAGCCGGCGCTGATATCGGCTTTCCCAAGCTTGCGGATTTTTATAATAAAGCTCGATACTTCTATTCCTATTCAACTGCGACGATCATCTCTGAACAAATCTTTATTTCTCTCACAACATTTAGATAGCGAGAAATAACCTCCGTCAGTTTCTTTTCAGAGAATCACTCAAACAACTGGGTGAAATATAGGCGAGCTCTTTATTCCACGTCATCGTGTGGAATAAACTCAAAAGAATAGACCGCATAAAAAAAGCAGCAAACCGCCAGAGCCAATGCAAGCGTGCCGATAAAAAATAGTGGCTCTATTCCTGCCGAAAAAATGGTTTGATACCAACCAACCACACTCGATAAGATCAACGTACCAAAAGCTGCATTCATTAACTGACGTGATTGGCGGACGGTCGCTGCTGCGATTAACACCATGACCAACAAAGAGAGCAAAAAATGAACTAGCCCGGACATAAAGCCTCCTTCTATAATTTGTCACTATTATAAGAAATTAGCATATATTTAACACAATCACCTACTATTTTTAGCATACATTGTCGTAACCTAACGACAACATATTTGTGCGTATCTGACCTTAAACACGCACAAAGTCACGTTGGATATGTCAGCCAACTACTTGAATGTTCGATAAAATGCGAACTCCGGTGCGTGTGTGTGAATAAACTTAGCAAACTTCGTCGACTTCAGCATTCGGATCGTCATTTCAACTAAAGTGAACCACAATGAAATTTAAGCTCGCTCTGATCCTGGCCTTGCAAGTCTTTACTACCACTGCGTTTGCCGAGGACAAGCCAGCAACGCCGGCGCCAACCACGATGCAGTCGGTCATTCTCGTTGCTCCCTCGGAAACAGACAATGCCGCCTCTGGTGTACAAATCGACTTGCCTAAAATGCCACCGGAAAAACGCAATCCTCACGCAAATGATCCGATCCAGACCTGGTCAGGAGACGTCCCAGTGACTGGTATCGTTTTCTTGTTGATCGCCTCAATGCCTGTTCTGGCATCTTTGTATTTTGCTTACCAATTGTTTCTGTTTATTCAGGCACGTCGCCGCAAATTAACGATCCGGCATCAGCGAGATTAATCATAAGAATCAGAGTTATACAAAAATTTATCCACAGCTTGTCATCTGAGAAAAACAAATAAGCTATTTCATTAAATATTCATCTGCCTGTCACTTGCTTGTCACCTCCGCGACCTAAAGTCGTCGTTACAGATTACATAAACCACAGCGAAAATCATTGGCCCATACGGGTTGACAGCGAGTCCACGACGCGTCAACCCAACTAGGACAGTATTTCGCCATCGTTAACATCTTCGCGGGAGACAACCATGTCAAGCAAAGCATTGATTGATAGCGCTGTATTCAATTCCACTACCTCTGGTCGCAAAGGCATCGCTGATCAGTTGTTTGCCCATTGGTTTAGCCGCCTCGTGTATGCCCAGATCTGGGAAGACCCGCAGTCCGATCTCGATGCACTTCAACTTAAGCCCGGTGCGACTATCCTGACAATTTCATCAGGTGGTTGCAATGCTCTGGCTTATTTATCCGCCAATCCCGCTGCCGTCCACGCAGTGGACCTCAATGCAGCGCATCTGGCGATGCTCAATATGAAGCAAATGGCGATAAAACATCTGCCCGACTATGAAGCAGTTCTCGCTTATCTTGGCGACGCGAATCACAACGATAATATCAAACGCTATAAACGCCATATCCGTGACCGCTTGTCGGACGATGCCAACACTTTCTGGGAAAGTCGCTCCATCTCTGGTCAACCGCGTTACCACTACTTTGCAAACCAAGCTTATCAACACGGCCTGTTAGGTAACTTCATCAGCCTAGCTCATTACTTTGTACGCATGATGGGCGGCAACCTCAGTAAAGTCTTAGAAGCAAAAAATGTAGACGAACAACGTACCTATTTTGAACAATACGTTGCACCAGCGTTTGAAACGCGGTTGTTCAAGCTGCTCGCCCAACAACCACTTGCGCTATACAGTCTCGGTATCCCACCATCACAGTTTGAAGCCCTCAAACATGATGCAAAAGATGGTCTACACAGTTTATTCAAGGAAAGAATGCGTCATCTGTGCTGCGATTTTCCACTCGATGAAAACTGTTTTGCGCAACAAGCACTGGGACGTCGCTATGACACAAACAAACAAAAAGCCTTACCTTTGTATTTACAAGAACAGCATTTTGACGCGCTGCGCAACAACATTGACCGCTTACATCCACACCATATAACCCTCACACAATTTTTACAAAAACAACCACGTGAGTCGATGGATGCCTACCTGTTTCTTGACGCACAGGATTGGATGGATCAACAACAATTAACAGCACTATGGGAAGAAGTGACTCGCACCGCAGCGCCAAATGCCAAGGTCGTTTTCCGCACTGGTGGCGAGACCTCGCCGCTAGAACAACAATTGCCAGCGTCAATACTAGCCTCGTGGCATACCGATGTGGAAAAAAACCGTGCGCTATATGCCACTGATAGGTCTGCTATCTATGGCGGTATGCATCTGTACACCAAACGTTAATCAGAATTCCATCTTCAAAATTACATCACCAATTGACTACTTCACTCCCACCTCGCATGGTGGCTGATGCCCTATGGCTGCTCACCGCACGATCGCGCGGGGGCAACCATTGGGTCAGCAATGCGAACGCGCATATCCATTCTGTTGACATTGCAGGTAACAGCTATCCCGTTTCCCTACTCGACCATAGTGATTGGAAGGAAAGCTATGTGTCGAGCCCGCGTTCAACTTGGCTACGCTACGCACGGTCCGAAGCCTTACGCCATTTATCCCCAGCCATGGCCCATCTCGTTAAAGCGGGTTCCTGTCTGATTTTTGGCCCCTTGTCGGCGCTTATGCATGCCAGTAAATTAGATCAAGCCGCAATTATTGCGAATTACCTGATATCAACTAATTTATATCCGGAATGGCAAGCCGATGACATTGCACAAATGACGAGCGTCATGTGTGGTCGCCATAGTGATAGTCCGCTGATGATCCGTAATATGTGTCCCGAAGTATCTCCTTCGGTGATGGAAAATCTCTGTGCACAAGGCTGGAAAATGATGCCTTCACGCATGATTTACCTATGCGATCCCGCGAAAAAGCACGTATGGAAACATAATCACGTCAAGCAAGACGCAAGGTTGCTCAATGATGGGGAAGTAGAAATTGTCACCCAGACCCAACTCAATCTGAGCGATCTGGCTGATCTGCGTGCTGTTTTCCGGCAACTGTTTATCGACAAACATTCGCATCTTAATCCGGATTTCAGTCCAGCATTCTTTGAACTCTGCCTCGAAACAAACTTCCTTGAGCTCATCGGATTACGATGGCAAGGACGTTGGGTTGGGGTGCTTGGCCTCTACATTCATCCAGAAAGTGGCTGGCTGACGACGCCCTTAATTGGCTACGACACTAGCTTGCCACAAGAACTGGGCTTGTACCGTCGCTTAATGGCTATCTTGTTAAAAGAAGGAAAAAACCGCGGATGTCGCTTGCACTACAGCTCAGGCGCCAGCCGCTTCAAACGCGCCAGAGGAGGTATTCCAGCCCTGGAATACACCGCCATTTACGTTGAACATCTGCCGAACAGACAAAAACAATGCGCCAACCTCTTTATCAACGCCTTCCAACAGTTTGCACCTGGCATGCTCAAACGTGCTGACAAGCTGTAAAACCTCTCAAAAGCCTTGTGGATAACTGTCATCATATCCCCAGCACAAGTTGGGGAAAACTCCCAATAAATCCACAAGCCAATTTCTTATCCCAAATCTATCATCAACACATACAGAACTTATCCGAACATCTATACAGTAAATAAGTCGTTGTTTCTGTGGACAAATACAGACTTATCCACAAAAAAACGCAACGTTAACCATTACTACTATGTATATATATACTAAGTTAACTAAGTAAACCGTTTCTGGATTTTTTTGAAAAAAGATCTTTAGTACTTTTAATTTCAATTGAAAACCGTCAAAGCGAATAAAAAAAAACTTTGCGATTAATGATAAAAATCCAAACGACTTTTTTTGTCGTTATTAAAAAAAAGGGATCAAGTCATCACATCCTCCAAACGTCTCCCTTTCGACTTCTAGTTATCAACATCGCACTCGGTGTTCGTTTAAAAATTCGTTCTAACGATCAAAAATACACGTCTTCAAAACACCCACCATCGAATTTTTGAATCAATTTGCTGGTCTTTTTCTTAAAAATGTTAAAAAAAACGACAAATTGAAAAATATTTCTGTGGATAAGTGAAGGTATATCCACTGTATGTATTGTGCGTAAGTCAGATTTATCCTCAGTCAGAATTTTTTATACAAAAACTGTCCTGTGGATATACAGACCTTTTTCACTGGGTTATGAATCGTGTAAACAATTGATTATGTGGATGTATACCGAGTTATCCACAGCGAACTACCTACGTTAACAATAACTACTATTTATATATAAAGTTATTACATTAAAAGCGAACAACACACCAAAATGCACCGTTAACTCTTTTTTTAAAATTTCCTTTAAAATCCGTTACTTACTGAAAAAAAGAAGCTTCGATGAGGTTAAAAGTAACGATGGAACAAGTGGTTTTTGCGAGAGTAAATTTTTTTAAAAAAACAAAAAATGAAAGGTAATAAAAAGTACTTTTATTTATTCTTTAAAAAAAAGAGGTGCTCAGCAAAAAACTCCTGTGTGCAACTTCCATGTTTTCAACAGAGACCAGTGTTATCTCTACGTCATTTCTAGGAAAATAAATGTCAGCAATGCGATTATTGATGAGTTGTCTGTTGGTAAATACAGTAATGTTCACTGGCGCCGACCTGGCAATGGCTGCAAATAGTGAAGAACAAATTATTGTTGTTACCGCAGATAAAATGCTTGATGTCGTAAAGGGGACCGTCATCAACCATCCACAAATCACGATTAGTCGTGGTCGTATTATTGCCGTTACACAAGCGGGCGCAGACATTCCAGCTGAGGCAAAAAAAATTGACTTACCAGGGATGACCCTCTTGCCTGGACTCATCGATATGCATGTGCATTTAACATCAGATCCTCGCTATGGCGGTTATCGAGGGTTGGAATTTACGGATAATTTCTGGACTGTCGTCGGTGTGGCAAATGCTAGAAAAACACTAGACGCAGGTTTTACCACGGTACGCAATGTTGGTTCTTCACATTATGACGATGTCGCGATCAAACAAGCGATCGACGAGCGTCAGATTCCTGGTCCTCGTATTATTCCTGCCACCTACGCGATCGGCGCCACTGGCGGTCATTGTGATTCCACAGAATTTCCTCCTTCTGTTACGGTACCTTCACCCGGCGTTGCCAATGGACCTGACGAAATTCGCGCCACAGTACGTAAATTACGTAAATATGGTGCAGAAGTGATTAAATTTTGTGCAACAGGTGGTGTGTTTTCAAAGACTGATTCTGTCAGTGGCCAACAATATTCATTACTAGAAATGAAAGCATTGGTCGATGAATCACATATGCTTGGCTTAAAAGTGGCGGTACACGCCCATGGTGCAAGCGGTATCAAAGACGCTATTCGTGCCGGCGCTGATACCATTGAACACGCAAGCTTGGCAGACGATGAAGCCTATACCTTAGCGAAACAGCACGGTACTTGGTTTTCGATGGATATCTACAATGATGATTACATCCTCGCCGAGGGGGAGAAAAACGGTACTTTTGCTGAGTCGCTGGAAAAAGAACGCATGATTGGCCTAAAGCAGCGCCAAAGCTTTCGGAATGCCCTGAAGGCAGGCGTCAAAATGGTGTTTGGTACTGATGGTGGCATTTATCCGCATGGTGATAACGCCAAACAATTCAAAACCATGGTTGATTGGGGCATGACGCCAATGCAGGCGATCCAAGCCGCGACGGTGAATGCTGCTGAAGCGTTGGGACGTTCTGCTGATGTAGGGGGCATTGAAGTTGGCCGTTACGCCGATATTGTGGCAGTGAAAGGCGACCCTTTAACCAACGTAACGTTATTGCAATCGATCGTTTTTGTTATGAAAAATGGCGATGTGGTAAAACAACCAAGCTAAACTTTCGCCTTCTCATCTGTTATTGGTATTCAATGAGCAAGTGGTTAGTATTTAAAAAAAACCACTTGTTCGCATCTTCAATAAACGATTAAAAGGCAAAGAAATGAATTCCTTTGACCGGAGACTATCGGGGTGGTAAAAGCAGTTTGCCATTATCGATCTTTTGCTGCGACAGCCTGCTTCGTGCTGCAAGCTGCCCTATTAAAAACGGTCAAGTGCTTCAACTCTAAGCATCCTTCAAGGCATACGAAATAAGAACTTGCGCTAGACCTGGCGTGAACTTTGCAGTAGCCTCCTTGAATTGCTGATGCTTTAAAGCGTCGATAAACTCGTCGGCAGCAGGAACCGGAGTGGGAAGATCGGTTGCCGCAGCATGGGCAGTGACCGACATACAGATAATGAGAGTGCAAGCGCCAAGAAAACTAATTTTCATGTTCGTGAGTCTTTTCTTTATCAACAAGTACATATGATATCCAGCCTTCAGAGCAGAATTTACTCACCATATCACCGAAGACTTCTTTGTGCCGAGAAGCGCCATTTGCCTCAAATTCTAAGCGACCACTGACTACACATTGCAGCCAGTTGTGGTTAGGAACAGTAATTTAAAACATAATAAATAACAAATTTTCTATGCGTAGAATACGGACACCTGAAGCATGCGTTTGAACTCGTTTAGTAGTTTTTTCCGTGCTACTCGATGGCTTATTTGAAGTGTGAATGGGAAGCTTAATTACATTGATGTGGCACTTTGATTGGTTGGCAAAAGTACGACAGCCTCACCAGTTTTATTGCGGAGTGCAATGCGTAAAGATGTCATTGTCGCTCATTTGTCGGCGATGGTAAGAGTTAATCAGTGATCCTCTTTTTATTATCCCTCAGCGACGGTAAAAATAAAAAAACCGCCGTTTTTTCAAACGACGGTTTTTGATTGGATCTGTTCTGCGTACTGAATCAGAAACTATATGCCAGACCTGCTGAATACAAAATCGGATTCAGTTTAACGTGGGTAGAACGTTGAATACTACCTGTTGTTGCCACCATATCTGTGCTGACATTCGCAGCAGCGATGTTTGCATTGAGGTACAGATGATCAGCAATTTTATAGTTCATACCAACCGTAGCAGCCAGACCTGTATAGGATGATAGCGTAATCGATGTTGGACCACCGGAAGCCAGGTTACCAGATGGTTGAGACGTAATATCGTAGAACTTTGTATAGTTAATACCCAATCCAACGAATGGACGGAATTTTGAGCCGCTTTCGTAGAAGTGGTAATTGGCAAATAGTGTCGGCGCCAATTGTTTAACCGTTGTCGTCACCCCAAACGGTGCTAATGTACCGCGACCATTGATATCGTGTTTTGGTGGAATCCCACCAGCAAACGCCACTGCCCAGTGATCGTTGAGCATATGTGAGAAACCAAACAACAAGGTCGTTGCGCTAGCTACAGTGATACCCGCTGGCTGTGGTGTCAAGAACGCGGGACCGTTAGAAGAAAAGTCAGGCGAACTAGAATGAACACTGATATAACCGATACCAGCGGCAACCAGATTTTGATCTTCAGCCATGGCTGCAACTGAAGTCAAACCGAATAATGCGCACAATGCTATTTGTATTTTTTTCATGATTGCGTCTCCTTATTATTGTGCTAAAACGCTTTTGAAGAAACCAGCAGCAGCAGCGTTACAGAAAGGTGGAACCAAAGCGCCATGGTAAGCACTTGCAACAGCTACCGCTGGAGATTGGCCAGCGGTGATCGCATCGGTAATCACTTTTGTTTTTGCCGCTGCAAAGCCTGCTTTTGCTGCATAAAATGGATCAGCAGTGCTGGTTGGCGTCGAATCAACGTCAAGCACGCTTAAGTACGGTGCCCCAAAACCATTCGCATTCAAGAACGCTTTTTCAGCCAGTGTACTTTGGAAGAACACCGTCGGATCTGAGTTACCGCCACACAGCAATACTGGAACAGTTGGTACAGGCAATGTACGCAAATCATTTGCCAACGCAGCTTGACGAACAGTGTTTTGCGGTTTGCAGTTCAAAGGCGTTGCTGCAGTCAGGTTACAAGGATATTGAGCAACATCTTGTAAAAATCCTAAAGCGAATGAATCATTGACTAAATTAGTCGCACCATAAAATGCTGCTAACTGGGCAGGCAATTGACCACCGTAGCTGGCGTTTGCAACTACTGCAGCATAAGTGGATGAGAACATGGTTGTTGTTGGCAACACACCGGTGGCGTACATTGCGTTGATACTTGCATAGTTGCCAGGTACCGCAGTTAATATATTTGCAGCATACGGCGATGCATAAATATTAGACGGGTTACCGCCAGTGTAAATATTGCCGTAGTGTGCCTGCCAAGCGTTAGTAATCAGCGGCAAGAACGCGGTTCCACCTAAATTTGGTTGCTTCGCGAAAATGGCATCAGCTAACAATTCAGTCGCGTAAGGACCTGAACCACCAGCCAGTGCAGTGACTTTGAACTCGCTTGCGTAGTTGTTTTGCATCGATTGCTGTGTAGCCAATGCAACGAAACCACCTTGTGAATAACCCGTCAGGAATAATTTACCGGAATCTTGAGCGCCGATATTTGGGAATGCCTGACGTGCAGCACGCAAGCTATCAATCATATCGTTAGATTGTTGCGCAGCATCCAGATAGCCTGTGTATGGCAGCGAAGACAAATCGTAGCCAGCATAGTTAGGGGCAACGACGATGAAACCTTGCGCAGCAAACGTTGCGGCAACTAATACAGCTTCCTGGTTAGATTGCAAGTTCGCCATGTTGAAAGACTGCATCACTGTTGTGCCATGTGCATACGCGACGACTGGACGTGGACCGGAACATTGTGTTGCTGTACCAGACGGTACGAAAATCGCGCCAGTTGCTGTTGTCGCTTCGCCTTTGCTACCGACAGTGTTGTATTTCATGTAATACGTAGAAATCGAGCAGACTGGTGTGCCAGTCACTTGTGTCAGGCCTGGCTGTGCTGCATTAAGCATTGCGGCAAACGTTACTGGGTCGAGTTGTGGAACTGCCGTACCGTTTGCTTGTGGAATGGGTACCAAATTTGGTGGATTAGCAACTAAGACACCGCGAGCAGTGCTGCTGTTAATCGTTGGGCCAGCGGAACCGCCGCCACCGCAAGCGCTCAATAGAGCGGCCGTGATTAAGCCCAAGGTCAAATTGACTTGACGCATTTTTTTGTCTCCTAAGTAGAATTATTTGCAAGTAATGGAACGGTCGTCCTAAAACTCATCGTGTAGTATCTCACCCAGTATTACTAGTGAATAGCTAATAAAGCAATTCTAGAGTAAATACTCTTGAAAAAAACAACGTCCCTCATGCTTTTTAACAGTGAGGATGAAGTATTCCAAGGTTTGTTAACAATACTTACCAACTGACGACCAGTTTCGTTCCTTGTTACAGTTGCTTTGGGTAAGTAACCGTTGATTTCAGTGTTTGTTTAAAGGCCTTATAAGGCCTGCTAATCTTTTAAAAAGGCAGCAATATACCACCTGTTAAACAAGAATTGTTAAGCTGAGAAAGCCCTGCTACTGAGCAGGGTTTTCTCCAGTATTGCGTGATACTCGGCGAGCGACAAAAATCTAGCTTGCCATGCTCATGAGACTCGCATTACCACCAGCTGCTGTGGTGTTGACACACAAAGCGCGTTCAGCAACCAGGCGCCATAACGGAATTTCGATGTTATCGTGCGTTTCAATGACAGAAACGATCGCGCCATCTTGTTCTACAAAGCTTGCTTTATACGTGTTCACTAAGCTGCCTTCTATCAATGCAATTTGCGCATGGCTTGATGATGCTTCGCCTGTTTTGACTAGAGCCCGTAATGCATCAGGAAAGTCAGCTGGTAATAACGCTGCAGATTGTTGTGGTACAACAGCGGTGTTACCGGTCGCTAGTGTGGCTGCCAATTGATTTAATAGGCAATCGACGCTGATTGCTGCACAGAAGATCGTGCCGCGTGGCGCAAAAGAGAGCGTATTTCTTTCGCCAGTAGGACCAGGTAACACCTGAGTGATTTTGTACGGATTGTGGTGGATGTATTGTTCACCTAATGTCTGCAAGTGTTCCAGATTTTTGGTCTTTGCCCACACTAGCAAACCATCGAGTGGTGTTGGTGCTTGGCGCTCATAGACGGTATGACCACCGAGACCAATGTGTGGTGTGCGTTGTAAACGTTTCAGATACAACGGACCACCCGCTTTTGGCCCTGTCCCGGATTTACCTTCACCACCAAATGGTTGGACACCAACCACTGCACCGACGATATTACGATTAACATAAATGTTGCCAACGTGGGCACGACTGGTGATGAAGTTGATGGTTTCGTCGATACGTGAATGAATACCTAAAGTCAGACCAAAACCAGTGCCATTGATTTGATCAATCAGATTAGGTAACTGATCGCGCTTAAAACGTAAGATGTGCAACACCGGACCAAATACTTCTTTCTTTAACTCTGACAGAGTTGCGATTTCCATCACGGTTGGTGCCACAAAAGTCCCTTGACGGCAAGCAGATGCCAGGTCCAGCGTGAAGAAGGATTTTGCTTTATCGCGCATGTTCGCAATATGTTGCAACAAATTATTTTGTGCTTCTGCGTCAATCACCGGACCAATATCCGTGACCAAGCGATCCGGTTGTCCTACGCGTAATTCTTGCATCGCGCCGCGTAGCATTTCTATGGTTTTATCTGCGATGTCTTCTTGCAGGCACAAAACACGCAAGGCTGAACAACGTTGTCCTGCGCTATCAAACGCAGAAGACAACACATCGTTTACGACTTGTTCTGGCAATGCACTACTGTCAACGATCATTGCATTTTGTCCGCCTGTTTCCGCGATCAATGGAATATCAATGCCTTCAGCAATAGCACGTTTGGTCAGTGTGCGATTAATGATCTGCGCGACTTCTGTTGAGCCAGTAAAGATGACGCCTTTGACACGTGAGTCAGCCACTAATTGTGCGCCGACAATTTCTCCTGTACCTGGTAAAAATTGCACCGCAGCGCGTGGAACACCTGCTGCGTGCAAGAGCTCAATAGCTTTGAACGCGATCAATGGCGTTTGCTCAGCGGGCTTTGCCAATACAACGTTACCAGCAGCTAACGCAGCACTGACTTCACCGATAAAAATCGCCAGTGGGAAATTCCATGGGCTAATACAAACCACAGGTCCCAATGCTTGTGTGTTCACGTGACCTTCAACTTGTGCTGCGTAATAACGCAAAAAGTCGACCGCTTCGCGAACTTCAGCCAAGGCATTCGGGAGCGATTTTCCTGCTTCACGAATCGCCAGTGCCATAAAATCCAGGGTTTGCGATTCGAGCAGATCAGCTGCTTTTTTGAGATAGGTCGCACGTGTCACCGGCGCGGTTGCTTGCCAGTCTAAAGCGAATTGCTGTGCCGATTCCAAGGCATTTTGTACGTCTTGCGTCGTGGCTTCCATGACCTCGCCAACGTGGTCCAGTTGGTTCGCCGGATTCAGTATCGGCCGACTCGGACCGATGCTCATTTCACCGGACAAGAGCGACGTAGCGACTAGTTTTTGTTGCGCTGTTTGCTCAAAATGCGCAGCGACTTCCTGCAACGTAAGCTCATTTGAAAAATCCAGCCCCGCTGAATTTTTACGCTCAGTACCAAACAAATCGGCAGGTAAAGAAATGCCGGCATGCGGACGACCACCAAGCTCATGCGCGAGGTGAATCGGATCGGCGATCAGTGTATCAATCGATACATTTTCATCGACAATTTGATTCACGAATGAAGAGTTGGCGCCATTTTCTAACAGACGGCGGACCAGATAGGCGAGCAGAGTTTGATGCGAGCCGACCGGTGCATAAATGCGACATGGTTTGTTAAGTTTGTCTTTGCCAACGACTTGATCGTACAGCGTTTCTCCCATGCCATGCAGACATTGGAATTCGTAGTCAGTGACGCCAGCTTGTTGTGCCCAAGTATAGATGGTGGACAATGTCAGCGCGTTATGTGTTGCAAACTGTGGATAAATCACATCCGTCGCGCCTAACAATTTTTGTGCACAAGTCAGGTAAGACAGATCGGTGTAGACCTTACGTGTATAGACTGGGAAATCACTCATCCCATCCACCTGAGCGCGCTTGATTTCAGCATCCCAATACGCGCCTTTGACCAGACGCACCATGAATTTACTACCGCTGCGCCGTGCCAGATCAATCAGGTAATCGATCACAAATGGACAACGTTTTTGGTAACCCTGCACCACAAACCCGAGACCTTCAAAACCTTTTAGATCGGGATCAAATGCTAGTGCCTCCATCAGATCGAGTGACAATTCCAGACGGTCGGTCTCTTCCGCATCGATATTGAGACCGATGTTGTATTGTTTAGCGAGGAGCAGTAATTTTTTCAATAATGGTAGTAATTCGTTCATTGTCCGATCACGTTGCGCGCGCGAATAGCGTGGATGTAATGCGGATAATTTGACAGAAATACCTGGACCATCCTTGATGCCGCGGCCGTTGGAGGCTTTACCAATGGCATGAATCGCTGTTTCATAGGATTGATAGTAAAAAGCGGCATCCTTTGCGGTTAATGCTGCTTCTCCCAGCATGTCGTAAGAATAGCGATAGCCGCGTTTTTCGTTATCCTGACTATTTTTGATCGCTTCTTCAATCGTCTGCCCCGTCACAAACTGATTACCTAGCATACGCATTGCCAGATCGACGCCTTTACGGATCAACGGTTCGCCGCCTTTGGCAATTAAGCGGGTTAAGGCTGCGCCCAAGCCAGTTTCACTATTGGTGCTAACCAATTTGCCTGTGACCAATAAGCCCCAGGTCGCTGCGTTGACGAACAAGGACGGTGATTCGCCTAGATGTCTGGCCCAGTCCCCTTTACTGATTTTATCGGCGATCAGGCGATCAGCTGTTTGATGGTCGGGAATGCGCAATAAGGCTTCGGCAAGGCACATCAGCGCGACGCCTTCTTCAGACGATAATGAGAACTCATGCATGAGCGCATCGACACCGGACGCACGGGTACGTTGCTCACGTACCGCAGTTACCAGCTTGTGTGCAAGTTGTGCAACATCGTTTTGTAAATTTTCATGTGGATTGACTTCAGAAAGTAACCATTGCACTGCATCAATTTCGTTTCGGCGATAAACTTGCGTAATTGCTAATCTCAAAGGGCTGGGGGCAGGCAGAAGCTCTGATTTGAGGACAGAAAAAGGGGTAGAAGTAGTAGGCACAGTGGTCGCAATCATATAAAAATAATCAAAACAAATATGATTTCATTGTATAGATGCTCTTTGATGATTAATTCTGGTATTGAGAACATATATCGAAATTTTCTTTTTTATGAGAAAATATTACCGAATATTATTAACCCCTTACTTGACGATTTTTGACTTCTTATGCTCGACAAAATCAGTAAAAGAATTCTGGCCGAATTACAAAATGATGGCCGTATCAGCAATGTAGAACTGGCGACCAGAGTGAATCTGTCTCCAGCCGCCTGTCTCGAACGCGTGCGCAAGCTGCAAGAGTCAGGGTACATTCTTGGTTATACAGCGCAGCTCAACCCACACTTACTCGACGTTGCTTTGTTAGTGTTTATTGAAGTTGTTTTAGATCGCACAACACCTGACGTGTTTGACGCATTTAGGCGTGGTGTTCAGGCTATTCCCGAGGTATTGGAATGCCACATGGTCGCCGGAGGTTTTGATTATCTCGTTAAAGCCCGTGTTAAAGATATGAACGCGTATCGAGATTTTCTTGGTAAGTCTTTGCTTCAGCTCAACGGTGTGCGTGAAACCCACACTTATGCCGTGATGGAAGAAGTGAAAAATACTAGCTGCCTGCCGATCAAGTAAGATAAGAGCTGCAAAAAATCCTAAAAAAAGCAGCGTAACTTATCGGCAAATTCAGCTTGAGGAGCTTCTATGGAAAATCGTCTGAAGCGGTTGGAGGCAGTACAAGAGGCAGTACTAGAAATCAGTCGCATTTCTATGTCCTCGGACAATATTGCCGATTTTTTACAAGCTGTGCATCAAACAATTAGCCGCATTATGTATGCGGCTAATTTTTATGTCGCCATTTATGATGACGAGCAACAATCGCTGCGCTTTGTCTATTGCGTCGACGAGCTTGATGTCTTTCCGCCATCGACAAAAAATTTTTCTTTAGCCAGCCCTGAACAGTCACCGACGGCATGGGTGATTTTACATCGTCAACCGTTGTTGATGACGGCGGAAGAACATGAAGCGAGAGAGCGGGACAATGGCGCCTGGGGCCATGGTGCACGCGCCCATTACTGGATGGGACATCCTTTATTGGATCAGCAGCGTGGTGTATTAGGCGCCATGGTCACTCAGATTTACGACAAAAATCATCTTTATACACAGGAAGATCAGCAGCTCTTTGGTCTTATCGCGGGCCACGTTTCTACTGCACTACAAAGTCTGATGAGTTTAGACCGTCTGGAACGTGCAGTGAAGCAACGTACGGCCATGTTAGAACATCAAGTCGAAGAACGACGTAAAGCAGAAACGTTGCAAAGAGCTTTGTATCAGATTGCTGAAT
This sequence comes from Undibacterium sp. RuRC25W, assembly GCF_049339825.1. Classification (NCBI taxonomy): domain Bacteria; kingdom Pseudomonadati; phylum Pseudomonadota; class Betaproteobacteria; order Burkholderiales; family Oxalobacteraceae; genus Undibacterium; species Undibacterium sp. RuRC25W. The sequence goes on from NZ_JBMPPD010000015.1 coordinate 15,320, forward strand.
TATCCATGCTGTCTTCTGCCAACGATTGGCAATTTTCTCGCTTGCACGACATTCTTGGCGAGCTCATGGAAATACCTAATTTTGTCCTTGCCTTGTTCCATGAAGACGCCCAGGAATTTAGCATTGCCTATGCTGTTGACGAGTTTGACGATATCGCGATTGGTTCACGTTTTCCGCTTGGGGTAGGAATGACATCGTATGTCGTACGCAAAAAACAAGCGCAATTAGTGACCAAGGAAACTATCGCAGAATTGGTAGAACAGGGCGAAGTTCAAGTACTTGGTAATTCAACATCGTATAGCTGGATTGGTGCGCCTTTGTTCGCGAATGACCGTTTGTTTGGTGTCATTATTATTCAAAGCTATCAACCAACATTGATTTATACGCAGGCAGATCTAGAACTGATCGCCTTCGTGGCGAATCATGTCGCAGTCGCTCTTGAACGGATGAAATCCAGTGAAGATTTACTGAAAGCAAAACAAGAATTAGAACAAAAAAACGATGCCCTCAATAAGGTATTAGAGACATTGAAGACGACTCAGGATGAATTAATCAGCCGTGAAAAATTAGCGTCGTTGGGTGCGCTTGTTGCTGGTATCGCGCATGAGGTCAACACGCCGTTAGGCATTTGTGTGACGGCAACGAGTCACGCCGTAGAAGAACTTAAGACGATCAATAAAGCGTTCAAAGAAGGCCTCTTGAAGAAAGACCATCTCACCAAGTTTTTCGATACTTTAGATCAAGCATTGCGTATAACGACAACCAATATTCACCGTGGTGCGGAGTTAGTCAAAAGTTTCAAACAGGTGGCAGTTGATCAGTCATCTGAGAATATGCGCGAATTTGATTTACGTTTCTATTTAGAAGAAGTTTTATTTTCTTTAAAACCAAAATTAAAAGGAAAAAAATTTCAAGTTGTATTGGAATGCCCGTCTGATATCCGGATGAAAACCTATCCTGGCGCCATTTCTCAGATTGTCACCAACCTGATTATGAATTCGCTGCTACATGGTTTTGATGGTGCTGATTCTGGCACGATCCAGATTGAGGTTACGTGGGATAAAGAAAATACAGATAATCTAATGATGACGTATTCGGATGATGGTAAAGGCATGAGTTCCGCCCAACTTGAAAAATTGTTCGAGCCTTTTTATACAACTAAACGTAGTCAGGGTGGTAGTGGTCTTGGTGCACATATTATCTATAACCTAGTGACAGGTTCATTGGCTGGTCAGGTTAACGTGAGCAGTCAGGAAGGTCATGGTTTGCAATATCGGATGTGCTTTCCACGCGACTTAGAAGCATCCTCAGTATCATCAGTCTGAGTGGTTCTGGAATGATTTTTACCTAGAAAGTCTGCTATTGAGGATGACATCAAGCCTCGTAGTAAATTAAAAATTTTATTAAAGTAAAACAAATGGACAAACAATTCGACGACGGTTTGCAGGTCAGGCAACAAGTGATGGGCAAGGCCTTTGTGGAAAAGGCATTCAGCAATGTTGATGCATTTACTGCACCCTTGCAGGAATTTGTCACGCGCAATGCGTGGGGTACTGTTTGGTGTCGGGGCGAGTTGGAATTAAAGACACGTAGCCTGATTACCATTTCGATGTTGACCGCTCTCGGTCGCTCACATGAAATTAAAGGTCATGTGCGTGGTGCGATCAATAATGGCGCCACGATGAAAGAAATACAGGAAGTATTACTGCATGCCAGTGTGTATTGCGGTATGCCGTTAGCAATTGACGCATTTCGCTCTGCGCATGAAGTTTTAATCGACATGGGTAAAGTCGCTGACGAATAAGATTCTGGCAGAGATTGTTCAGGTGATTGGTCGTACGGAGAGCAAAACAGGCGACGATGATAAGTCGCCGATATTGCTCAATAGTAAAAACGTTCTTAGTTTTTGCCTGCCGGATGGACAATCTGAAGCAAGTGATCTGTCGATATCCCCTGCTGTTTCAGCAATGTTTCTAGCGCTGGTACCAGTGGGCCTAAGGTCTCAGTGAGCATGTTGCGTACGGTATCAACGATAACTTGTGTCGAACGTTCAATTTCAATATTTAGCGTTGAACCAACGGTCTTTTGTGCGAACACCGTCATACGCAAGGTTTCTGGGATCAACCAGACCTCAAACCAGCTTTCTTCGCGATTTACTTCCGCAATCGTCAGACTCGCTCCATTAATCGCGATATAGCCTTTTGCAAAGATATAGCGCAACCATTCCGATGGTACGGCTATTCGGATAACGTAGTTGTTTTCTAATTCCCGAATTGCACCGATATGAGCAGTAAAGTCGACGTGACCAGACAGCGGATGGCCGCCAATTTCTGCACCATCCTTGGCGGCACGTTCAACGTTGATCGCACCATCTGTCCCATAACTACCTAACGTCGTGATATTGAGACTTTGCTGCATGACGTCGAAGTCTGCAGCATTTGAGCCATGTAACTGCGTGACGGTCAGACAAACACCATCGACAGCGACGCTGGCGCCGATTTCAAGATCATTGGCAAAACCATCAGGAAAGACGATATTAAATGTGCGTAGGCCTGGTTTGTCGCTGATCTCAGCGATACGGGCTACACCTTGTACGATGCCTGTGAACATAATTGAATAAGGTAATGATTGGTGATTAAGCGAGATTGCAATCGTGATTGTAAATCGAATTGACAAGATCGATACGGTAACAAAAAATGCAATGCGCCAGTTTAGCCTGCACGGGCAACTGTGCTCTGGGCGAGAACGCTTGGAACCAAAGGTAATTCGATCATAAAACTTGCACCTTCACCGGTATGACTGTTGCAATAAACAGCACCGCCTTGTGCTTCAATTAATTTTTTGACGATCGACAAACCAAGGCCGCTTGAATGTTCACCCGCAGTCGGTACCGCCGATAATTTTGAGAATTTAGTAAACAGCGATTGTTGATCCTTGATAGACAATCCAGGTCCCTGATCGCGTACCTCAAAACGGCCTTTTTTATCGATTTGGCTCACCGTCAGCCAGATAAATTTGCCAGCAGGTGAAAATTTAATCGCATTTGAAATCAAATTATCTAGTACCCGTGTCATCGCATTGGTATCTGCGCAGACCAGTACTTCTTCTTCACAATGAATGATGGCGGTCAGATCTTTGGCTTTGAGCATTTCTTCATATTGCAGTGAAATCTCGTTTAATAACTTACCAAGATTAACGGTATGTTTTTGTAGTTTTAAATCACCGCTTTCCATTGCATTCATATCGAGTAAGTTCGTGACGATATGCATCATCCGTTTACCATTGGCGTTGATACGACTCAGATAACTTTGTTGTTCTTCTTTGGGAATCCGGTGATACAAGTTAAGCAGTAGCTCGCTCATCCCGATCATACTTGTCAGTGGGCTTTTTAAGTCATGCACAGCGATACTTAGAAAATCATTTTTTTCTTTGTCTGATTTTTCTAGTTGTTGTATCAACTGCTGTAATTCAGCAGTACGTAATCTTACCTTGGCATCAAGCTCGTACCCTGTCCGTTGAGATAGTTTTAATAATTGTTTTTGGGTTTGATCATGCTCTTTCTGTAGCAAGCGGACTTTATACGCCTGCGCCAGCGCCAGAAAAATCACTTCTAGCGCTGATCCGATCTGAAAACCAAAATCAGTTAACCAGTTAGAGTCGAGCACACCGAGATTTCGTAAGGGGATTAATACGGTGCCGGAAAGCCAGACGGCTGATGCCAGTAACACGATATATCCCGGAGCATAGCCACGACGTGCAACCAGCAATGATACCGGCACATATAGACTTAGTTGAATCAAACCCAATAACTGTGCAATGGTGGCAACCTGCGGTTGATACCCAGCCAGCATACAAGTCACCATCACGACCGAACAAGCTTGCAACAGACGAAAAACGAGATTTGCCTTCGGTGTTCTGGACTTTAGTTTTAAAAAACTACACATGAACATCGACGAGCTCAATACAATCAGTTGTGGCGTTACTGCCGGCAAGATATCGACCAGCCACGGCCAGTCACGTGCCAGATACATCGCCACATGACCGTTGACGCTCATGCCTGCGATCAGGGTACTGATTGAAAGCAAAAAATAATGCCGAATCGATACATCACGGTCGCTCATCATGAGTAAGCCGTTGTAGACAATGATCGCCAGCATAATACCGTAATAGATACCCATTAAGCCCGATAGAAAGTTGGACTCTTCGGTAAAGCTCGTCTCGTTGAATAGATTCGCGCGGAAGAATAAGGCACTAGTAGTTTGTAAGCGGAAATAGAGCGTATGTACTTGCGTATCATCAAGATAAATCTGTAACAACGGATAGTGATGGCGAATTTCCTGACGATTAAACGCGATGTGGTCTCCGGCAAGGTGAATGTATGGTTCGCCGTGAGTGACCGTCTGATAGAGACGAATGTCATCAAGCATCGCAGGCGTCATCTCGATGAGCCAACGACGGGGTGTTGCGTCATCTGCCCTTTGCAAATTCATTTTCAGCCAATAGACAGAATGCGTGTAACCAGCGTTCAGGTTGCCATGCAAAGGTACAAACTGTTGTTGTAGTGTTGGCCGCATGAGTTCTTGCAGACTGCGTTTGCCTGAGACATCTTCAAACATCTCAAATTGAGACTGAAGTGAAATATTCTTCGTCTCTTGTTTTAGCTCAAGAGTAGTCGCCTGCGCTGTCATTGCTTCTAGCAAGAAAAATGACAAACTCAGGAGGCAGAAGAGCCAACGCCGCAACAATAAAAATGACATTTTTTGTAGAAATGAGAACGAAGACAGCCTGATGAAAGGCAAAAGTATGACAAAAAAGCCTGCCACAACATTGTCTCAATGCGATATTGCCATCCTGCTCGTTTGGTGCTTGTAACCACAGCCGCGTCTGACATGGTAAATGTTTAGCCATAACAATCACTATCTCATAATTGTTATAAAATGTTAAATCTTGAATGAGAGATTATCAATATTCTTTTTTAGAGGCAACAAGCGGATTATAAATATTTGTAACAACCTGATACGTTACGACACAAATGGGGCTTGCGTCGTTGGGACCCTCGGTCAATCTGGTGAGTTAATTCTCATGCCCTAGTTCTGCATCACGCTCTAATTCTGGTACTAAATTAGAATGTGTCATATTCATCAGATTGTCGCGCAGCCATAGATGTGCAGGATTACGACTGTCACGCTCATGCCACAACATGTCGACATGCACTTCTGGCGTGTCAAAGGGTAATTCTTTCCATACCAGTGCTTCGGTCATGCCGGTGGCTGAAATCAGGTGGCGTGGCAGCACGGTGAGCAGATCGGAATGGGCAACGACTCGTCCGGCGGTAAAAAACTGGTTGATGGTGAGCAAAATACGTCGTTCGCGTCCCATTTTCTCCAAGACTTCATCGATCAGACCGTGAGCACGGCCAGAAAAGCTCACCAGTAAATGGTTCGCCGCACAATAATCGTCCAGAGTTAGCTTTGAATGTGCAAGTGGATGACCCTGGCGCATGACGCAGACGTAATGCCCAGAATATAAGCGTTCGTGCCGAATTGCACTGTTACCCGCTGCCTGTCCACCAGATAATTGTGCCACCACACCCGGGAAAAACCCCACTGCAATATCAATATCACCACGCAATAGCATCGGTCTTGGTTCGCGGGTGGTCAGAGGCACCATTCTGACGTTAATTCCCGGAGCCTCTTTTTGAATGGCCCCTACCAGTGTCGGCATCCACAGCGCTGCTGTGGCATCCGCCATGGCCATGCGAAACGTCATCTGGGCTTTAGAGACATCAAAATTACCCGGCGCCATGGCTGTTTCGAGCTTTGAGAGTGCCTCACGAATGGTCGGCCACAGCAATTCTGCACGTGGTGTCGGTTTAACGCCGTAGGCCGTCCGTATCAATAACTCATCATCGAGTGAATAGCGTAATCGCTTTAAGGCATTCGACACTGCCGGCTGCGTCATCGCCAGCTTATCTGCGGCACGCGTCAGATTTTGTTCCACCATGACTGCGTCAAATACCCGTAATAAATTGAGATCCAGTGTCAAAAAATTCATATTACTTGTCCCCGTTTATATTATTAAAAGCAATTATTCACAAACGATATATTAATTATAGGAAATAGAAATTAGAAGTATATGTTGCGATGCAATAAAATGCACACATCAGACAAAATATATCGTAGAGATCATCATGAGCTTCCTTACAATTGCATTCCCCGCTACTAGCGCTATCCCAATGGCTGAAGTTGCGATCAGTTCCATCATGGCTTCCGTCCGCCCGCTGCTTGGTTTAGGCTTGTTCGCCTCCATGTTCGTCGTATTTAAGCCGCTGTTATCCGGTATTGCCCAAGCGTTAAAGCTTGTTGTTGCACCAAAGAAAACACGCGAAGAAAAAACAGCGCTGCGTCATTTGCGTAATTCTTTAGCAATTCACCATATCGCCAATGATTTGGACCGTAGTTCACCAAACATGGCCGCCGAATTGCGCGCACTGGCATCACGCGGCTAATTGAGCAAGTCATTATTCTAGAACAGGATTTTGCAATGCAGCATTTGCCAGTGTACAGTGATAAACCATCTTCTGCGCAACGCGCAACGAAATATCACAAAGCGCCCTCTTTGCTGGCAGGCTCGCGCAGTCTTACTTCAATGTTGCCAAGCCTAATTAGTACAGGTGTTATTACGCTGGTGGTAAGCGCTATTTTGCGCCTGATCTGGATTGGTTTTAACAACGATTTTTTCGCTGCATGGATGGAAGCATGGCTCACCACCTGGCCCATCGCTTTCCCGCTGGTATACATCAGCAAACCTTTGTTCCGGATGGCAACAAAAACAAACAGTACCCGGAAACCTCACACTACCATCAATAACAGCCTGGCGAGACGTGCTCCACCACATGCACCGCATTTCCGTTGAGTGTGACATTTTCGCTGAATCAAATAAAAAACCGCGCTCTGTGAGACGCGGTTTTTTTATAGGTGGAAAAAAGCGCGACGAAGTCGCGCCTTTGTCAGGATGCACCTAAATGATCATCAGGCCAGCAGACGTTTTTCCAGTGCGACGCGGGTCGCTTCCAGTTCTTGTGGCAGGTGATAGGCGAGTTTTTCGAATAACTCGGTATGCAGTGCCAGTTCAGCCTGCCATGCAGCTTTATCGATGGAAGTGATGGTATTGAATTGTTCTTGCGTGAAATTCAGACCATCCCAGTTCAGATCGCCAAAGGTTGGTGTCAAACCAAACACGTTTTCAACGCCATTGGCAGAACCTTCAATGCGCTCCAGCATCCATTTCAGCACGCGCATGTTGTCACCAAAACCTGGCCAGACGAATTTACCATTTTCATCGGTGCGGAACCAGTTCACGCAGTAGATTGCTGGCAGCTTTGCACCCATGGATTCAATCTTTTTACCCATGTCCAACCAATGCTGGAAGTAGTCACTCATGTTGTAACCCATGAATGGCAACATCGCGAACGGATCACGGCGGACCACACCTTGCTGACCCACAGCGGCAGCAGTCGTTTCCGAACCCATGGTTGCGGCCATGTAGACGCCTTCTATCCAGTTACGTGCTTCTGTCACCAGTGGTACGGTCGTTGAACGGCGGCCACCGAAGATGAATGCAGAAATAGGTACGCCAGCTGGATCATCCCATGCCGCGTCGATCACCGGGTTTTGCGTTGCTGCGACCGTGAAGCGTGCGTTTGGATGCGCGGCTTTACGACCTGTTTCTTTGGCGATTTCTGGTGTCCAGTCTTTACCTTGCCAGTCGATCAGATGTGCTGGCGCTTCTTTGCTCATGCCTTCCCACCAGACATCGCCATCGTCAGTCAAACCAACGTTAGTGAAAATCGTGTTTGCTGTCAGTGAAGACATGCAATTGGAGTTGGTTGCTGCGTTGGTGCCTGGCGCCACGCCAAAATAACCTGCTTCCGGATTGATTGCATACAAGCGACCATCTGCACCGGGTTTGATCCAAGCGATATCGTCACCAATGGTGGTTACTTTCCAGCCTTTGATGGCAGGAATGAGCATCGCAAAGTTGGTTTTGCCGCATGCAGATGGGAATGCCGCGGCAACGTAGTGTTTTTTGCCTTCTGGAGATTCAACGCCAAGAATGAGCATATGTTCAGCCAGCCAACCCTGATCGCGACCCATCGTGGACGCAATGCGTAGCGCAAAGCATTTTTTACCGAGCAACGCGTTACCGCCGTAGCCGGAACCAAAGGACCAGATCTCACGGCTTTCTGGATAATGCACGATGTATTTGGTGCTGTTGCATGGCCATGCCACGTCAGCCTGACCTGCTGCCAGCGGTGCGCCAACAGTGTGTACGCAAGGAACAAAGTCACCGTCAGTGCCCAGAACATCGTACACGGCTTTGCCCATGCGGGTCATGATGCGCATATTGACTGCAACGTAAGGCGAATCCGACAATTCAACGCCGATATGCGCGATTGGAGAACCTAATGGACCCATCGAGAATGGCACGACGTACATCGTACGACCTTGCATGCAGCCATCAAACAATGGATTTAAGGTGGCGCGCATTTCTGCAGGGGCCATCCAGTTGTTGGTTGGACCTGCATCTTCTTTCTTTTCAGAGCAGATATACGTACGGTCTTCAACGCGGGCAACGTCGCTAGGATCGGAACAAGCGAGATAGCTGTTCGGACGTTTGGCTTCGTTGAGTTTTTTCATGGTACCGGCAGCGACCATCTGAGCGCACAAACGGTCGTATTCTTCTTGCGAGCCGTCGCACCAGACGATATTTGCTGGTTTGGTCAAGGCCGCAATGTCTGCGATCCAATTGATCAGTTTCTGATGTTTCACGTAAGCGGGTGCGTTTACTGCAGCCACGCCTTGCATGATAGGTTGATTCATACTGCCTCCAATGCCATTTCAATAAAAAACCGGTGTAGCGGCACGGCAGGATCGTCGTTCTTATGTTGCAGGATTGCGAGCACTGGGGAGAATTTCCCGGCTCGAGCAAGGCGTACACCATCGCGGCGGTTCTGTCGGATAATAGGACATCAGGATGATAATCCCGATTCCAACTAGCGTCTGCCATTTGATGTAAGGGCGGCAAACGGAAGAATCAAAAAGCTACTTAAACGATAATTGTACACGCGAGTCGTGATTACGGCTAACTTTGCATCAAAATTATTAACATAGTAATACTAATTATGAAAGTGAAACAGTTTCATCTGTTCACTTGGGCCGAGGAAAATTTTCATGAAAATTGCAATTTTGGACGACTACCAGGATGTAGTGCGGCAACTGGACTGTTTCGAACTACTGAAAGACCATGAGGTCAAAGTGTTCAATAACCGCGCTATTGGCGTCGGTCAATTGGCAATTCGACTGGCGCAATTTGATGCATTGGTATTGATCCGCGAACGAACTCGTATGACACGGCAGTTGTTGAAGCGTTTGCCGAACTTAAAACTGATTTCACAGACCGGAAAAGTTGCAGGCAATATTGATATCGAAACGACAAATGAAATGGGTATCGCAATTGCTGAGGGCGTTGGTGACCCGACCGCACCCGCTGAATTGACTTGGGCGCTGATCATGGCCGCATCGCGTCGCTTAACCAACTACGCCAGCTTATTACAACAAGGAACCTGGCAAGCGTCGTCTATTCGTCCGCAGCATAATCAGTTGGGTCGTATTCTCAAAAAACGTACTCTTGGCATCTGGGGCTACGGAAAAATCGGCAAACTCGTGGCCAGCTATGGCAAAGCCTTTGGGATGCAAGTGGTGGTCTGGGGACGGCCAGCAAGTCTGGCGCAGGCGGTAGCGGATGGCTATCAGGCGGCTGACTCAAAAGAAGCATTCTTTGCAGAAGCAGATGTTATCTCCATGCATCTACGCTTAAATGACGCTACACGCGGCATAGTCTTACAAACGGATCTGGAACGCATGAAACCGGACGCGCTATTCGTCAACACTAGCCGTGCTGAATTGGTCGAGCCAGACGCATTGCTCAAGGCCCTTGATGGCGGACGCCCCGGTTTTGCTGCAATCGATGTCTTTGAGTCTGAGCCTGTCGCGCCAGATCATCCGCTGCTTCGACGTGAAAACGTCCTGGCGACGCCGCATCTAGGCTATGTGGAAAAAGACAGTTACGAGTTGTATTTCTCGGTCGCTTTTCAGAATATCCTCGACTTTGCGCAAGGCACACCAAAAAATAGGTTGGGAAGCTGACGCCGCCGCGGCATGCTAATGTGGATAAGTCGCTACCTATCCACACCCCAACATTACATCGTTGGCATAGGCCTGATCGCCCAGCATAAAATCCACGCTGGCTGTTTTAATATAGCCAAGGCGTGAATAAAACGCCTTGGCGTGATGATTCTGGGCGTTGACCTTGAGCCACAATACGCTGTCATCGTGTTCACGTGCCCAATTCTGGGCAGCCTCAATCAACTCCCGCCCGACACCTTGACCAATGAAATGCGCCTGCACATACAGCGTAGCTAATTCAATGGCTTTGGTATTCCCACCGGTATCCCCAACGGCCTCCTCACCGATATATGCCGATGCGCTGTTGATCACTGCAAAGCCTAATAAATGATCTTCATGTTCCGCCACGATCACATGCTGCTTGGTGTCGGCTAACAAGCCCACAAATTTTGCGGGCGTTAGTTCAGACAGCACATACGAGGCAATCAGGTCGGATACACCTGACCACGCATAGGTATGCAGCCATACTTGTAAGGCTAGAACGGCAAGTCGTTGTGCATCATGCGAGCCTGCCGAGCGTAAATGATAGCGTTGGAGATTGGCAGTCATCGTTATCCTGACTTGTCTTTAATAAATTCTTTGTCTGCAAAACAAGCAAATAGCGCAATCAAAGTTCCAGTGGCAAGGACCACGCATTCGGAATGACGTCGTGCCTCACCACAGCACGTTGCTGGTAATGAAGGGCGCGGCTTTCTGGGCTCCAGGTTTGCTCCCAGCCTGGTGGATAACTTAGCTCGATATCCACAGGTACGGTCTGACGCTGGCGCACACCGATGACGGGTAGATGCAACGATAACGGATTCCCGGGACTATCGGCTCCCAGACTATAAGCATAATCCGGCAATAACTTATCGCACACCGCAGCGAACCACGCGGTATGGTCTTCATCTTTGCCTAAAGCCTGCGCTAGACCGGCCGGATCAAATTGCGCCAAGGCGCGGATTAATTCCTCAGCACTGGCACCTGGGGCGTCACCCCATCCCATGACGGGATTAAAGTTATAGTCAGCACCGGAGCCGTACCAGCCCTCGCGACACGGCCGCGCCATCCAGTTGCGCGCGCCTGTGAATAACTGCCAGCGCCAATGCAAGCCGGAAGGTTTAGGCCAGCTGTATAAGTACAGTTTTTGATAACCAGCGGCATGTAAAGCGCGTACCATCGCCATGAGACGGGCATGTGGCATACGCTCGGGCGGATGTCGGCGGAACAAAATCGGTTCACCATCGGCGTGTTGGACTTCATCTGTGGATAAGTTCAGATCAATGACTCGCTTCTCATCGCCAAACCGTGCTGCGACCCACCCTGTCAGTAAATTGACAGACGTCAGGACGCCATAGCCGCGATGACGATGAAAAATAACAGTTCCTGGGGCGATGACTTTCATGTTGTGGTTTCTGCGACAGTCAAGATGTTGCTGACGAGCTAGTGTTTATACGTAACGCGGTAGTGTAGCAGTTTTCAGGAGCACTATAGCCGCGCTACAATGAGCCAATTCCAACATCAACATATAACCAGATCATGACACTGCGCATCCTCGCTACCGGCGGCACGTTTGATAAGCATTACAACGAAATCCAGGGCAAACTGAGTTTTTCTGAAAGTCATCTGCCAGAAGTCATTCAACGCGCGCGTTTGACCGTGCCAGTTGAGCTCGAAGTGTGCATGTTAATGGATTCATTAGACATGGACGATAACCATCGTCAGACTATTTTAGAGGCATGCCAACGTTCGCCTGAAAAAGCGATCGTGATCATTCATGGTACAGATACGATGCGTGAAACAGCCGAAGTGTTAGGTGCCGCCAATCTTGGTAAAACGGTAGTATTCACAGGGGCAATGATTCCTTACGATATCGCTAACTCAGACGCATTTTTTAATCTTGGTTTTGCTTGTGCTGCCGCACAATTATTGCCAGCAGGTGTGCATGTAGCGATGAACGGTAAAATATTCCCATGGGATGACGTTCAAAAGAATCGGAGTGCCGGTGTCTTTGTGAACAAATAAGGATAACCACAATGAGATTGCTGCTCGCTACTCTCCTGCTGAGTTTTTCCACGCTGGTTTTTGCAGCAGAAACCCGCTTTGATTCGATATATTTTTTTCAGTCGGAACAAACGCTACAGGCCAAAGGGATTACGATTGATAATCTCGGGCGTTATTCACGCAAGTTACAGTCAGCGATTTACCGCTCACTCAAAAATGCAAAGGTGCCGCCAAGTTCTGGTTATCTGGTTATCGCGATGCGTGCTGACGGCGTCGTCACTTCGTGGTTAGACATGAAACCGGCGATCCACGAGTTTTACGACAATCAGATTTACGATATCGTCCAAAAACTACCGGTGATTGATGTACAGAGTGGCGTCTTTGTATTTGCCATCAAGATGTCGATTGATACGCCTGTCTTTACCAAAAAAGCGGTGCCAGAGCCCGCCGATTGGGTCGAAGCCAAGAAAAAAATCAGCAATCCTAATGATGTTGAACAACTGGTGTTGTCGATCTGGCCTGAGTAACCAGGTAATGTCATCGGGAAACGTGTTTTAAATGAATGTGAAATGTGGAGGATTAGTACATCCATTGTCCGCCACATTTCCATCATCTTGAAAAACTACACAATCCCGTCCTCTTTGAACATCGTCTTCAAGCCCCGCAATGCCTGCCGGATACGGGCCTCGTTTTCGATGAGCGCAAAGCGGACATACTCGTCACCATATTCACCAAATCCAATTCCTGGTGAAACGCAGAGTTTGGCTTTTTCCAACACTTGCTTTGCAAATTCTAGTGATCCCAAGTGGCGATAGCGTTCGGGAATATGTGCCCAGATGTACATCGACGCTTTCGGTTTTTCGACCATCCAGCCCAGCTCGTGTAAGCCTTTGACCAGTACATCGCGACGGGACTGATATGTATCGCGGATCTGGTGAACGCAGCTTTGATCCCCTTCCAGTGCAGCAATCGCAGCGACTTGTACAGGCGTAAAGCTGCCGTAATCGTGATAGCTTTTGATGCGGGCTAAGGCTGCGACTAATTCTTTATTGCCGACCATAAAACCGATTCGCCAGCCCGCCATATTGTAGCTCTTGGACATGGTGAAAAATTCAACGGCAACATCTCTTGCACCTTCGACTTGCATGATCGATGGCGCTTTCCAACCGTCGTACACAATGTCGGCGTAGGCCAGATCATGGACCACCAGAATTTTATGTTCTTTTGCCAGCTTCACAACACGCTCAAAGAAATCCAATTCAACACATTGCGCTGTGGGATTGGATGGAAAGCCAAAAATCATCATCTTTGGCTTTGGATAGGTTTCACGTATCGCCCGCTCTAATTCTGCAAAAAAATCCACACCTGGACTCATGCGAATCGAGCGAATATCAGCGCCAGCAATCACCGCGCCATAGATGTGAATCGGATAGCTGGGATTGGGTACTAATACGGTGTCGCCTTTATCTAACGTGGCCAGCATCAGATGTGCCAGACCTTCTTTGGAACCGATGGTGACGATGGCTTCGCTATCGGGATTAATATCGACAGCGTAGCGGTCTTTATACCAGCGTGCGATAGCGCGCCGCAAGCGAGGAATCCCTTTTGAAGCGGAGTAGCCATGGGTGTCCGGACGCTGTGCAACTTCAACTAATTTATCCACAATGTGCTTTGGTGTCGCCCCATCGGGGTTACCCATCGACATGTCGATGATGTCTTCACCGCGACGGCGTGCCGCCATCTTTAGCTCGGCAGTAATATTGAAAACGTAAGGGGGAAGGCGATTGATACGAGCGAAGGAAAAGTCAGGTTTGGACACAGTATTGTCCTCACCTGCTAAACCCCGGCCCGGCGGAGTTAATGTCGTGGTCATGATTAAATTGTCTCAAAACGTTACGCCCGGAACCGTCCGAGCGACGCATCCATGCCATGAATGGCAGGGATAACTTGATTGTAAGCCGCAAACTTTGATCGAGACAAGACATTTATTCGATAACAGAAAAATAGAAAAAGAGTGAACATTGAGTATGGTTAGTGATAACGTTAAACCTCATCCTGCGCTATGCTATCGGCGCGATAAAAATTCACGCGCTATCTGTTTCATACTATGTGAGTTCAAGGAGAGTTATATGTCACATCACCAACAAGGGATTTTGCAAGCATTGCCAGCCCACGCTACGTATTTGCATTTTGAATTGGCCGCGCAAGCAGATCGCACCGCAGTGCAAGCAGCCTTGCAGCGCGTGCAAGGCTTGATTGATGGTGAACGCATTGTGTTAGGCGTCGGTGCAAGTTTAGCGACGTTTTTAGGACTCCACATCGACGGCTTACGCGATTTTACTGGAATCGTTGAGAGCAAAGTGGCGCTTCCCTCAACACCCGCCGCAGTATGGTTGTGGCTGCGCGAAGCCGAACGTGGCGCGCTGGTACAGCAACAGCGAATGGTTCAGCAAGCCTTAGCGCCCGTCTTTTTATTACAGCAGCAAGTCGATGCCTTTAAGTACGCCGATGGCCGTGATCTGAGTGGATACGAAGATGGTACTGAGAACCCACAAGACGCGCATGCATTGGCTGTTGCCATCAATGCCGACGATGGAAGCTTTGTTGCGATTCAACAGTGGCAGCACCATTTCGACAAGCTTGCCCAGATGTCGCGTGACGAGCAGGACAATATGATAGGTCGTCGTCAATCCGATAACGAAGAACTCGATGATGCTCCCGTTTCTGCGCATGTAAAGCGGACGGCGCAAGAAGACTTTGAACCGGAAGCCTTTGTTGTACGTCGCTCGATGCCATGGTCAGCAGGCGCCGAGGCTGGGTTTTATTTTGTCGCCTTCGCGACCTCGTTTCTGGCATTTGAAGCGCAATTACGTCGCATGTCCGGCGCTGAAGATGGCATCACTGATGCCTTGTTCCAATTCACTCAGCCAATCACGGGCGCCTACTTCTGGTGTCCTCCAATGAATGGCACACAGTTGTCTTTAGATTGGCTACCGTCCTGATATGTGCAACTGAGCACTAAGCGTTGAGTTAGCGGCGCCTTAACCAGATCAGGGTGCCGCTGACAGCGAAAAGTATCGGGAGTAAGCCAACGATACTAAGGATAATTTTTCCTATCGTGCCGAATAGCTCGCCGTTATGTAGCGGGAAAAAGTAGCTGTAAAAAAGTGCTTCTCCTTGTGTTTTCAAGGGATCCCGGGTGTTGACGACAACACCGTGATCCGCGTCAATACTCACCTTGGTCGCACCGCTACCTTTTCTTAATTCTCCTGGCTGGTGTAAGCGTACTTCATAGTTGCTATCAGACCCACGCGGAAGACTAATCCTGCCCACATAAGCGAGTGGAAACTGTTGTTTCGCCAGAGCGATAATTTGGTCTAGGTTCAGTTGTACGGCCGCTGCATTTTCGTTGGTGATGGGTGCCGACGTTGTTATATGTGTGTTTTTTACCAGGACAGCGACGAAGGGGGAGGCGACTGTCGATATCCACTCTGGTTGATTAAAATAAACGCCCGTGATGGCGAACATCAAAAATACCGGCGCCGCATAAAATCCTGTTGCTCTGTGCAAGCGATAGTTAAATCGTTTCCAAGAGCCCTGATAGGAAACAGTGAGTGCCTGCCATACGGCTTTCTTTCGCCATACCGGCCACCAGAGATAAATCCCACTGAGCGCCATGATCGCTAGCACTACACCATTGAACGTGACCATTAATTTACCGTTATTACCGCTCAGTAGTTGACGGTGCAATGATAAGACGGTGGGGATAAACAATGCACGTGATAAACCTATTTGACCCGAGATCCGTTCGCCAAGTACTTCGCCGCTATATGGATTGAGCATGACCTGACGGGTTGGCGATTTTCCACTGCGGTACCAAGCAATCACGACTTCATCGTCGTGAATCGGTAACTCGAGCATCGATGGCTCGCCGTACTTTTTATCCTGCTCTAAGTGTGTCAGAAGCAAGGATAATGGTAGTCGGTTACGATTGCCCGGCATATCAGACCTCGGTACCACGACACGCAGCAGATCCGGATTTAACATCGCATCCAATTCATACTTCCACATGATAACTGCACCAGACAGACCCTGAATAATCAAGAAAAATGCGAATGGTAAGGCAAGCCACAAATGAATACGGCGTAACAATTGATATTGAAAGGCAGGCATAAACGAGTCGTAAATAAAAAGTACCTGCAACGCGGAGAGTAACTACAGGCACTAATAACAAAAAATTCGGGAGCATAATCTGAGCAAAAATTACCGCAAATACTCATACTAATCGAGTTAGTATTCTGCCAGATAAACGTGACGGTCAACACGTTACCATGTTGTGCCTGGATTGAAAACGTAAAACCAATACAGTCAGTCGCTAACACCAGAATCACGAATAACCACGGCCGCGTACTGATCGGCGGTATGTTGTTCACGTTTTATACGCAGAAAACATGGACAAGGGGTTTGGCATCGTTAAACAGATATCATCCATGACATTGTAGAGGCGCATACGTAGCAAGGATTTGACCGGCCATTTGTGATGCAGAATGGCAGTGCGCTCTTCTTCCCATCGCTGTGGATTGCAACGATAGCGTAATTGGTCAAAAAGTTGTTCACAGGTTTGCTGCAAAATGCGCCAGTAAATATCTTCGGGCTGTTGATAAGATTTCGCCAGTAGAATGCCGAGTTCTGCTAAATGACATAGCATTGTCGTATGTAAGAATTTTTCCCGGACGGTCTCTGGCTTGTCACATACAATAGGACCAGACAGGTAATTGTTCAGTGGTAGTCCGCACGCTTCAAAGGTGGGGGAGAATATTCGTATATCACCAAAATCACGTAGCAACAAGCGCTCCGCTTTGCCATTCTGCGCGAATAAAACCAGACTATTTTGTTGGTGCGCTTCAAACGCGATACCGTAGATGAGATAAGCACTCAGACTGGCTTGTAATATGGTTTTCGCATAGTCATTGAAATAGTTGATAGCTCCGATGTGGTGATCACCGTAAGCACTGGCTACGAGCTCGGTGACGAATGCTCTGCCACTGATCGGCGAGTCGGCAAACAGCGCGCCAACTGGCACCGGTAATAGCCCTGACTGGCAGCGGGTCATCGGATTTTCGCGGAAGAGCACAGATAAATAATGTCCTCGGTCTCCGTCGTTATTCAGATCGATGTAATGCAGACCAACATCTTCGGCCAGAATATCGAGCGTGTTGTTAAAACCATTTTCTAAAGCGATGATGTCATGTAGCAAAGCGCTTACCCTTGGCCCCATGATTGTCGCTTTGGGAGAGACATTTCTTTGCGCACTTGTGAGTTGTATTGAAACGGGTAATTTGATATGGGCAGCAATCGGATTATGAATACTCGCTAAGGTTCTGAACGACATCGTAGGCGTTGTGATTAATCGCGGAAAATCATCGCTGATCAACAGTGAACCAGCTTCTATTTCGGCAGCAAATTTTTGCGGTAACACCCGTTTTACTTGGTACGGATGGATTGGTAATGGCAACCATGCATTCGGATCTTCACCTCGCGCGATCAAGGCGTCTGACCAGTGTGCCATTTCTTCAGGAAACTGCGCGGCTACCCAATTGGGGTAGTTGAAATCGTTATGGATACTCGATATCAGCGCGGTATTTGCTTTAAGGGCCCCTAACAGTAACTCCAGTTGAGGCTGGAATTCGGGGGAATAGGAAAGAACCTCCTCCTCGTTTAAACCTGGTTTGCTTTTGTGGCACGGATGAAATGGGTGACCAATACATCCCCATTGTTCGAAAAATAAGACGGCGTTATCAGCGATCGCACCTCTGGACTGCACCATGACCGACCACAAATCTCTCTGACTAGTTTCGACAACATGCTGATGCAACAGACGTCCCCATTGCGCGCGATACTGGTGACATGCGATGTCATTAATGATGCTGTTCGCTATATCATCGTACAGTCGTTGTAAATTCTCTGATGCGATTGCGTTATCGTCGGACAGAACTGCACTGAGCAAATCATTGGCATCGCTGATCACGCTTGGCTTTTGTGTCCCTTGGTGTAATGCGATGTCACCGTCAATAGTGCAGTGTCCGGCACGTCCTAAGTGCAAGCCTTCGATGCGCAGCATCTTTTTTTTACCCCACAATGGTAACCAGCTGGTAGGGCCGTCATTGATGATGTCCATACGGTTCAGAAAGCCTTCTCTTAGTAAAGCTTGTACAACCCGATGCAGGCTTCTGCCCTGAGCTGATTCGCTATTGAGGAGCAGACATTCATCAGGTGTCTGATAACGTTGACCGGCTGTTAAATTGAGAATTGCATGCATAGATAACCTTTTCAAAAACACGATATCGGTTCATTGCAAATAACCATGTTTCGCAATGAACTACTGACTTTGTGATGTAGCGAGATAGACAAATTTTTTCGTGGTGAAAGCGCGATTGATAAGGCGAGTGATGGTCGATGACACGGGTGCTACGAGATTCGCATAGAGTCCAACACAAGATTGACAAAGGGATAGTTCACGGGCTACTGGAACGAGCGGTCTTGGCGGTTTGCATTGTTTGCTCCCTTTCTTTACGAGCCTACGGGGTGAGCACGCAAGGTGTCAAAAAAAAAGTTTGTCCAAATGTTGCAATTAGAAATAGAGTACTTGGCAGCCTAATGTGATCGCGAGTATTCTCTATGCATACTCAGTAGAGTATGATCTTCAGTGTCGAACCCTCTTTAAAACAACGCTTAGGAGAATAAACATGGCCGATACTCCCCCACTAAAAATCGTTCAGGGAACAGCGCTGAGTGACGTGCAGAAAAAAGATTTGTTACATAGACTTGCTAGAATTGAGGGTCAACTACGTGGCGTGCAAAAACTGATTGCAAAAGCAGAATCCCCAGCCGATTGCGACGGCATTGCGCAACAAATGTCGGCCGCGCGTAAAGCGCTTGATCGTTCCTTTGTCACCTTGCTCACCCATTCCCTCATCACACATACCGAAAAAGCGGCGACACCAGAGGAGTCTTTAGAAAGCAGTCGTCGTGTTGCCGCCTTGCTTGAAAAATTCGCGTAACGATAGAGATGAGAAAAGCGAGAGAAAAAACGATGGCAAGTCGGTCTGAATTGGATAAAGTAAAGAGATGTGTATGACAGCAATAATGAAGCATCGATGGCAAGTTTTTTTACGGCAAAGTAGGCGTTACTTGTTGATCTTCGTTTGTTTGATTTCCCTGGCGGATATCGTTGCCGCAGAACCTGACAAAGTTGTTTTACTTATGAGAGAACAACGAAATGAGAGTGGCGATATTATTCCAATACGTGAGAATGTACGTCACGTGTTGAGTTATCTTGAGCAGCAAGTACATATTCAGTTTGAAATCCACCGTTATCCATTGCCGCGCATTTTAGTTAATGTAAAAAATGGCGAAGGAATTGTCTTTGGACTATCAAAAAACAGTGAACGTCTTGCACAGTACGTCTTCTCTGAACCTGTCTACGCTAATACTGTGTGGTTGGTCAAACGGGGTGATGACCGCTCTACGTTTGATACGCTGAATGACCTCAAAGGTAAAACGATTGGCATTGAACGCGGAGTTAGTTACGGTGACGAGTTTGATAAGCAAAGTAAAGTCTTGTTTAAAGTCGAGGAAGACACTAATTCGTATTCTTCACGCGTAAAAAAACTGATGGGCAAGCGGATGGATATGATGTTGGTAAGTACCTATCTGTCACAGCCTGCTGATGTTGATTTCTACTTGCGCCAGATGGTACGCAGCGATGACACAACGGATGAGAAAACGATGCAGACGGGTTTCTCTGTCTTAAAAAAGCCGCTCATGAAAGACGACTTGCATTTTGCCACTGCGCCTGGCGATAGCGAAAAGTGGATTGTTAAATTGAACCGAGCAATTATTGCTGGCAAAAAATCAGGCGAAATCAGCCGTCTACTTAATGCTCCGATGAAGTAAAACTTGCTTGCAGTAACTAGCCCTCATGGCCAATGACGGCAAGCAGGTAATGATGTTATGCAGCCAGATGACGGCTTTGTCTTTGCGGCGTTGCCTTCGCTACAGGGGTGACGATGTCAGCCGCGATACTATTTCTTTCGCCGCCTTGTTTATGTTTCACATGACCTGCGTAATCGCTCGACACGAATGCTAAAACAGTTTCCTTGCTCAACCCACGCTCTTCCTGCAGCCACCTTGATACTAGCCCAGCAAGGCGATCCAGCGCGATTCTGTGCGTTGCATCGGTGTTGGCGTAAGTCCAGTCAGAAAATGCCATAAAGTTCTCAAATGGTGTTTCTCCGAGCATGACCGGCAGGGTATTAGCGAATCGTCCTGAATTAGCCACCATATCCCAATAACGCGCAAACCGCACCAGTCTTTGCATCTCCGCAAAAGGCACATCCTTGTTTGCCAGAATGGTGTACGGTGGCATCGGATCAAATGCCAACTGATACGCTTCTGTGTGGCGGATAATTGGTGTGCCACGTAAGCGTTTCAAAATACCAAACTGAATTTCGTGCGGACCGAGTGCGACTAGTTTATTAAAACCCGCCGCAAAACTTTCCATCGTCTCACCGGGTAAGCCTGCAATCAGATCAACGTGTAAATGGGCATGCGAATGTTCACACAACCAGCGGATATTTTCAGCCGCTTTATCATTATTTTGTTTGCGGCTGATCAGTGCTTGTACTTCCGGATTAAAGCTCTGAATACCGATTTCAAATTGCAATGTACCGTCAGGGAATTTTTGTATGCCTTCTTTTAACGCATCAGGTAAATGATCCGGTACGACTTCAAAGTGCGCAAATACGGGGTCGTCTGGTGCGGCCGCCAATTTATCCAGAAAAAACTGCATGATCTTTAAGCTGGTTTTGATATTCAGATTAAAAGTGCGATCGACGAATTTGAATAAGCGCGCGCCGCGCTGATATAGACTTTCCATTTCAAGCAGGAAAGTATCGATATCAAAAGGCCAGGCGGTTTTATCGAGTGCCGATAAACAGAATTCACATTTGAATGGACAGCCGCGGGACGCTTCGACATACAGCGTGCGATGACGGATATCCTGGTCGCTGTATAACGTGTACGGCAGTTTGATCTCGCTCATTGGGGGCTGTTGTCCTGCGTGTACTTTCATCAATGGTTTTGGACCATGAATGAGTTGCTGACACAAGGCAGGAAACGTGACATCGCCCCATCCTGTAATCACGTAATCGGCTAAGCGGATAATTTCCTGATCATTCGTTTCATGCGATACCTCAGGCCCACCGAGCACAACGACAATATCAGGTGCAACACGTTTTAAGATCGCAACGACCTGGGTGATTTCGACGACGTTCCAGATGTAGACACCAAAGCCCACGATCAGTGGTTGGTCTGGTTGGCGATAAGCAAGAATCTTTTCAACGATATCGGTGCTCCGGGCACCGATCACAAACTCATGAATTTGGGTCTCGTTTTGCAGATCCCCCATATTGGCGAGCAAATAGCGTAAGCCCAGAGAGGCGTGGGCGTAACGGGCATTGAGGGTAGTCAGCAGGATAGTCATGGCACGGCACAAAAGCGAAGGATGGCGTATTGTACCGCGCCAGCAACCTGTTCTACAGACTTAAGCCACTCAAATCACTGTCATGCTTGCCTAATTTACATGCGCCAGCTGTAAGCCCATGTCGTCTGAAGACATCAATTTCTCTATATCCATCAGGATTAACATACGTTCGTCAAGCGGTGCCAGGCCAATTAAAAAGCTGGCGTCGATGTTGGAGCCAATCTCTGGCGTTGGTTTGATCTGATTTTGTTCTAAGGTAATCACGTCAGAAACACTATCCACCACGATACCGATGGTTTGCCCTGAGACATTAAGAATAACGACAACGGTAAAGTCGTCATAGACGGCGTTACCCAGCTCAAACTTCATGCGTAAATCGATGATAGGTACAATCACGCCACGTAAGTTCATCACACCCTTCATGAAGTCCGGGGCATTAGCGATACGTGTCACTGCCTCGTAGCCGCGTAACTCTTGTACCCGCTGAATGTCGATTCCGTATTCTTCTTTACCTAAGGTAAAAGACAGAAATTCCAAGGGTGGCTGATTGCTGCTTACCGCATCAGTATGGATACTATTACCGTTTGACATGTTGACATTCCTCCTTAGGGCGCACATTAATCCAATATACGCGGTGGTCAGTTTGATTGTTGGATTCGGGATTTACCGGGTGTTTTCATTGGGCGATACCAAAACGCTCCGCAAACAGAATGCACTTCATAGTAGTTCAACGGGATTTTAATTTCCAGCACAAACGTTCTTATTGCCCTAAAGAACAAAATATTTCACAAAAAATGCGCTTAAAAGTGACAACAATATGTATTTTGTAGTAGCTGGCGTCCTTAAAAACTAGTCTACAAACGCGATGGGTTCATGACCAATTTTCTGCTCAACTGATCGCGTATTTTTTTACGTTGTTAGTGTGGACTAGCCTCGGCACAGCACCAGTTTACTTACCTACGGGGATTGACTTGGCCTATTTTTCGTTAGCGTTCTAGTACTGCTTTAACCCCTGTTTTTTTTGCTTCATCCCCCCAATTTTGCAGTTCGTCGCATCTTGGTAGCAGCTTGACCGCTGAGTGTCTACAGTGGAGACATCAACCAACCACAACAGGAGAAACAACATGAAAACATCAATCAAAAACAGCGCTCTTTTCGCAACCGCATTGGTCGCTGGCGTGTTTGCTGTCGGCAATGCATTCACTGAGCATTTCACTACAAACAATAACGTCGCAAGTGCAATTCCTACCGTCGTTATTACTGCGCAGCGGATGAATGAAGAGCAAAAAATCGCATTTGATGCAGAGGAGTTTCGTATGCAAACAGTCGTGATTAGCGCCAGACATTTAACTATGCAAGAAAAAATGACAATGGACCGTGATGAACAGGATAACGCACAGCGTCTTGCCGCTGCAACCAATCACCGTACTTCCATTTGATTGGTACGGTGATGACAGTAATGAGGAAAAAGACGATAGTTTTGTTCATGGATTCAACGATCTGGCCCCCGATTTTGGGGATGATTCGACGCTCAGATAAGGTTCAGGCTCAGGTTCAGCCAACGACATCGAATGATCAAAGCAAAAATAGTTGTTTGCCTATGTCGGTATCGCCGCTATTTTTGGTTTGATTATTCGCTACGCTAGCCATCATCACTGATGGACTGTTTTTCTTATCCCCGTTGATGGTTGCCGATATCGTCGATCCTACACAGGAGCGAATACGTGCATCTGCGGCTAGGCGGCTATGGCATACTACGGATCCATTTGATGAAAGTAGCTTATGATGCATATCGAAGAACGTCTGGTTGATCTTGAAATACGCTTATCGCGGCAGGATGATTTGGTTGAAACCCTGAACACACAAGTGTATCGGCAGCAAAAGAAAATAGATGACTTGGAAGCATTATTGACAGCAATGGCTGCCAGAATGCGTGAACTAGCTATCACTGCAAGCCAGCGCAATACCGTGGTCGATGAAAGACCGCCGCATTATTAAATGCACACAACATAGGCCAATGTGGTTTATGTCGCTATGTTCTTTAACCCGTTTTTAGTGGGTTAGACTTGCAATGAGCGAATGTAAATCATCGGTTGACTCATCGAGAATATGACGTAGGGTTGAGTCTTTAACCGTAAAATCAAGTTCTGCTGCTTGCTCAATGGCACTTTCTTCTCGGTGGTCTAATGGTGATACGACATCGGCCAGTTCGTTGGCGAGAAATAAGGTGTCGTCGAGTGATTCCGGAGGCAGTGTTGGTGTCCCGTACCGCAGACTTTCAATGGCGCTGACGACGCGCTTCGGAACGAGTAATTGCCGGAGCACTGCGCGACAAAGACAAATATCATAGTCTCCATCGAGCGCATCAGCGGTCTCACACGGCGTATAGTCTAACAACGACGGCAATTCTTCGGCACGAGAAAGAAGATAAAATCCCCCCACCTCGTGCACTACGCCTGCAAATAACGCCGTTTCCGGATCAATGTTGCTGACATGTCTTGCCAGTAAATGAGCCATCGCCGCAACATGTGCGCAATGCTGCCATAGTTGCTCCATTCGTTCTTTGATTTGCGTGTTTTTGACCGCTTGATGTAGTTGTTTTATGGCTACGGCGATGACAACTGAACGCAACGTATTAAAACCGAGGATCCTAATAGCAGTACGAACATTGGTGATGCCTCCTCCAAATCGACTATAAGCAATCGAATTGGCAATGCCAATTACCCGCGTCGCCACTAGCGGGTCTTGCATGACGAGTGTGGCGGCTGTTTCGATGCCACACTCTGGGTCATTCAGCGCTTCTTGTATTTTCAGTGTCGCGTGAACATTCGTTGGAAAAGTTAGCTCTCCTACCTTTGCCTCCGCGACAATCTTTTTTAATGCTTCCAATTTATTCATAGTTTTAGCTTGGTGTAGCTGCAGCGCGTTGGTGCGTTATTGTTAATACAGCCACTGCAAAATTAACGATCGTGAAGACCTAGGGCTTTGATTAATTTTCCTTTGGTTTCAGCCAATACACTGGTGTCTGTTCTTGCCTCGACTTTGCGTATTGTGCTTCCTCGGTTTATTGTGACCTGACTGCCTTGCGTCCCTAATTTAAAGGCGGAAACAGCATGTGCGAGATTTGCTGCTTGTTCTTCCATACTTTCTGCGGCTGCAGCTGCTTGTTCAACGAGTGCCGCATTTTGTTGTGTCATCTCATCCATCTGGGTAATGGCGCGATTAACTTCTTCAATGCCTGTACTTTGTTCCTGACCTGCGGCAGTAATCTCAGACATAATATTTGCCACATGTTTAACAGACGTGACAATCTCGTTCATCGTTTTACCGGCGGCGTCAACCAGTCTACTTCCGCTATCTACTTTTTCAACGGAGTCGCCAATGAGGATTTTGATTTCTTTCGCAGCGCTTGCACTCCGTTGGGCTAGGTTTCGGACTTCCGATGCTACTACCGCAAAACCACGCCCCTGTTCGCCTGCTCGCGCTGCTTCAACGGCTGCGTTTAGGGCCAGAATATTTGTTTGAAAGGCGATGCCATCAATGACGCTGATGATGTCAACAATTTTACGTGAGCTCTCTTTAATTGAATTCATGGTGTCGACGACCTTACCGACCTCTCCTCCACCTTGAACCGCAAAGTTGGACGCAGACGTTACCAGATCGTTAGCCTGACGAGCGTTATCGGCGTTATGCCGCACAGTAGCAGTAATTTGTTCCATTGAACTGGCCGTTTCTTCCAAGGCCCCTGCCTGTGTTTCTGTGCGCGATGATAAATCCGCATTCCCGGTGGATATTTCACTCGATGCAATGGCAATGGCATCAGTACCTTGTCGCACTTCACTGACGATGTTAAACAAGTTGTCGCTCATCTCTTTAAGTGCATTTAACAACTCACTGATTTCGTCATTGCCATCAGCAGCGTCACGTTGAGATAATTCGCCAGCAGCCACCCGTTTTGCAATTTGTACTGCATCATCAAGTGGCTTAGTAATACTGCGTGTCAGAATAATAGAGAAGCCGACACCTGCGAGGAGAACGATGACACCAATTGCTGTCAGTGCTCCAATCAGTTTGTTCGCGCTACTTTCGGCATTACTTCTCAGATCCATCGATGCCGTATCTTGGAGATCGACGAGTTTATTGATTTCAAGCAAAGCTTTTTGTTGCAATGGATCAATTTGTGTTGCGATGAGTTTGACGGCTTCTTCGCCATTAAACGCGAGCAGCAATTTAATGGCTTCTTTGGTTGGTGTGTCTACTTGCTGATCATAGCCTGCGACGGTATCGAGAATTTTTTTCTCACCGTCGTTGAGGCCTGATGCCACTAGTTTGTCGCGTGCTTCGTTAAACCGTTCACGTTGTTTTTTGATAATTATTTTTTGTTTTTCTATCTCGCCGAGATCTGTTTGTAGGCCAATATTTCTAATCGCCAATCCCCCTTCTAACATGCTGCTTTTCATTGCAGCTGCTAACGCGGTTTTATTCTGAGAAAGTTCGATGCCTTTCATCATGGTCTGACGATTGCTGGCATTGAAGACGCTACTGACAATTAAAATCAGAACAAAAGAAATCAAAATGACGCCAAAGCCAATAGCGAGACGCGTTCCTATGCGAAGTTGACGAAAATTCATTACGACCCCTTAACTATGAGTTAATTTTTTTGTTAAACAGCATCGCTTACATCATTAATTTTGCTAGATTTGGTAGCAGGAAAAATGACGAGAAAGCGTGGCATGCCATTTGGGAACTGCAGATGACGTTCGTGAAAATGTAAGCTCAACAATGAGAAAAAGAACCAAATTGTGATAGACATCATAGTCACGTCAACATGCCATGAGAACGTATCGGCGTCTGTTGAAATTCAGACCCGATATGTCTTCCATACTATGCCAAAACTTACATGATGCAAAGCCTGTTTTGTTGTTTCAGGCATACGTGATAGGAACATTTACAAGGTTTATTTTTTACTGAATTCCTGTTCCTGCAATGCGCGCCACATCACTTTTCCCGTTCCTGACTTTGGTAAAGCCTCTACAAAATCGATCATTTTTGGTACTTTATAGGCAGCCATTTTTTGGTTGGCCCAGAAAATAATATCTTCTGCGTTCACAGTGGAGTTGATTTTCTTAACGATGACCGCTTTCACTGTTTCGCCACGGTAGGGATCGCGACTGGCGATCACGCAGCAATCGAGAATATCCGGATGCTGATACATCATCGACTCTACCTCAGCAGGCCAGACTTTAAATCCGCTGGCATTGATCATTCGTTTGAGGCGGTCCGTAAAGAAAAAGAATCCCTCGTCGTCGATATAGCCCAGATCTCCTGAGCGGAAAAATTGTTTGCCATCTAGTTCGGCAAATGCTTCGGCTGTTTTTTGGGGATCGTTCCAGTAACCCTTGAAGACTTGTGGACCATGAATCCAAATTTCACCTTGCTCTCCTTGGGCGACCTCTTTACCTGTTCCGGGATCAACAACCCGCGCATCAACATTGAACAGCGGGATACCGAGGCATTGCTGCTTCATGCGGTGGGGAGGATTGACATGCGAAGGTGCCATAGTTTCGGAGAGCCCGTAGCCTTCCATGTAGACTTGCCCCGTAAGTTCTTTGAGTTTTTGAGCAATCGCTGCGGGCATGGCCGCGCCACCGCCAGATACGCGAGCGAGTCTGGAAATATCGTATTCTTCGAGACGAGGATTCGATAAAAAATCGATCATCATCGACGGCACTAACGTCCAATTAGTCACCCCATAACGCGTAATCAATTGTCCCGCTGCGTCTCTATCCCAGCGCGGCAAGATAACCAGCGTGCCACCACAATAGAGCGTGACGTTCATGACCGACTGCATCCCAGTCACATGAAAGAACGGCAGGACCGCTAAGGTAACCTGGTTCGGGACGCCGACACCAGTCCACACTGGGCTGGCTGCGATGTTGAACATCACAGTACTATGGGTATGGACACAACCTTTAGGGTGTCCCGTTGTACCTGAGGTGTATGGCATGCAAGCTAGATCGTCTGGCCCTGCTACATGCTCACCCGGCGTCATCGTTGTCGCTAATGCTTTTTTCCAAGACGTCATACCATCTAAGGCGGGAACATCCACTGGCGCCTTTACAAATTCGGGTACGTTGAGGCTGGTGTCGTTAAGTAAATAATCGGAATACGTACTGACAATGATGTGTTGTAGATCGGACTGGTTGAGTAGTTCAGCGAATCGGGGCAACACCTCTTGTGCCACGATGGCAGTTTTTGCGCCGCTGTCACGTACATAATGCGTTAGTTCATCGCTCATCAACATGGGGTTAACAGGAACGACCATTGCATCAGCTCTTAAAATCGCATAATAACTGATCACAAATTGCATACAGTTTTGCATGTTCAGTAAAACACGATCACCACGCTTGACACCACATGCGTGTTGCAAATAACCCGCCAGAGCAACGACTTCTGCGTGTAGTTGACGATACGTCAGCACAGAATCATAAAAGATCAATGCAGGCTTGTCAGGGTAACGGAGAGCTGAAATATGCAGATTCTGATAAACGCTGGTGGCGGGCGCGATCAGTTGATACGGCAAGCCTTGTGGCCAATGCGGATAATGCAAGGTATTCATGGGGTGTCTCCGTATGATGAAAACCGAAAGTCGAGATTGCCACATTTATTGGTTATTTGCACTAGTCTTTGCAACGATGAATGTATAAAGATTCTTTCATTTGCGATTTTGGTAACTAGGATGCTTGCTTATAAAGATACAATGCGTTTCTTACGTATGTTAAGGACTGACATTGGAAAGCTGGAGCCCCTTTCTTGGGACGATAGCCCTACGGTTCTCAACTGTTGATTAATTTTTGATTCGTGGAGCCATTGTGAATTCCCAGCCCAGATTTGCTCATCTCGCGCTTGTCGCAACGCTTAGTTTTATATTGTCTGCATGTGGGGGCGGTAGCAGCAGTAGTAGTGGAAGTAGCGGATCGGGTTCGTCGAGCAGTGCGGTATCGGTCACTGCACCAGCACCAACGACGGTCTCTAGCGGGAATCCATTGAGTTTTGTCGGACATGCCAGCAGCAGTGCTGGAGCTATTACCAGTATGTATTGGCAAATCACAACGCTGACACTAGGTGCTAATCCAGTGACGGCGGTGGCTAACAGTAGTTGCACCAGCACGCAGGCAGATGCGACTGGTAGCGGCGTGAGCTGCACGTTGCAGTTGACGCCCCCAGCATTGCTGACGGCGGATAATACGTATCAGCTGTCTTTCTACGCGACAGATGCGAAAGGCAATACTAGCAACACGTCCACCTCGCTCAAGGTGCTGCAATCGGCCTCAAGCACCAGCAATCCTGTTGTGACCGTTGGTGCAAACGCCAGCGTCACATCTGGGGACACTGTGCCTCTAACCTGCTCGGCAACCGCAGGAACGACGGAAGCAAGTGGCGTTACGTTTTCTTATCAGTGGGCAGTCAACGACGCTGCAGGGCTGACTCTGAATCTGATTAATTCGACATCCGCGAGCAGTAGTTTTGTGGCGCCAGTGGTGACGCAGGCAACCACCGTCAAATTGCAATGCCGTGTGACTGACAGCAATCAAAAGACGGGCACAGCAATTCAAACAATCACCATTAACCCGATTGTGTTGCCGACTGCGGTACCGATCTCTGGCAGTGGCGGTAACATCTTGCCTGGTGCCACGCAGACATTAGATGGGACGCCAAGTAAATTGTATGATGCCAATGGCAAAGTCACGACGGGGACGATTTATTATTTATGGCGATATACTTCCGCATCGCCATCAACAGCAGCCCCGATCACAGTGATCAACCCGAACAGCGCGATTGCCAGCGTCGTTTTTCCAAGTGTCGTAACGACCCCAACGACGTACACCTTTACGTTGTATGCGTCTAGTTCACCGATTGATTCGACGAACTTATCGAGTAGTTCCGTTAAACAGTATCCTGTAGTGTTCTACGTCAGCGCTCTGCCGCCTATTTTTGTGACGGTCAATAATCCGATTCAGCAGGTGACGAGTGGCGCAACGGTTTATCTGGTTGCCAGTTCAACGACGAGCTCCACGACGTCAACACCAATTTACTATAGCTGGATTCAGACGAGTGGGCAGACTACGGTGAGTCTCGTCAATTACAATGCGCAGTCAACTGGATTTATCGCGCCGTCGCTTACGCCGGGAACTAAGCCGCTGACTTTTACATTTCAAGTATGCGCTTCCTACGAATCACCAGCACCATGCCCAGGCGTTGCCAGTTCGTCCTCGAATGTCTTAGTCGTCGTTAGTCCGTAACATCCACTGGCTCAGCGCGGCAAACGTCTAATTTTGTCGCGCTGATGTTGGCGGGAGAGTGTGAGAGTTGCCACAAATATTTCTCTCATGAAAAAAATAAAACTGCCGATCAGCGATAAAATCCCGCCGACAAACAAGGCAGCGATCAATTTATCAAGTGTTAGTCCCGTCGCATCACCTAAAAACAATGCTGCAATCACCAGACAAATGAGCAAGCCCGTTGTCGTACTGAGAGTGATTGCTCGGTTGATCAAATGCGAACGGCGATATAACTCATCGAGTTCTTCTTCTAGCTCCGCTTCCATCTCGATGCGTTTACCTTCTTCTGTACGCAGCAATTGTTCAACGACGCGCGCGCGGTCGATGATGCGCGCTAGGCGACTGGTGAGTACCGAGAGTTTCGTTCCAACACCCGTGAGTAAAAACACAGGCGCAATCGCCAGCTGGATAGTATGACCCACATCACCTAGTTGTAAATTAATCATGATTATATTTTCTCTTATTGTTAGGATTAACGCTCAAATTACTTTAGTGGTGTGGCGCTCAGCTGCGTAGCAGAGTGACAGATAGTGTTCATAGCAATTGTCTGACCAATTTTCTGACTTACCTTGAATTACAAGACAACGCCACCGGTTACATTGGATATTTATTTGTTAGCGATGAGTGCAGGATACATCAAAGAAAGCAGATATCTCTCGGCTACGTGAGCTCAGACCGAAAGGTCTCCAGACATAGCTGATAGCCTTCATGCTATAGACAACGCTATGTTAACCGATGTCGATGACGTGCTCAAGTCTGCCATTGAACCACAAAGTGTGGCTGAGATGATCGTTTATCCTCTCAGAGGGTTACTGAGAAGAATTTTGTCAGGAGAGGAGAATCAGCTTCTTTCAGAAGACTGATGAACAGGAAGGGTGAGTGCCACTTCTAAGCCACCCTCTGGCAGATTGCTTAACTGAAGTTGTCCACCATGTTGTTGGGCAATATTTTGTGCAATGGTTAAACCGAGGCCGGTACCACCAGATTCGCGCGAGCGGGAGGTTTCCATACGAAAGAACGGTTCAAACACCTTTCTCTGAAAGTCGGCTGGAATACCGGCTCCCCCATCATGGATCAAGATTTTAAGGACGTCAGTTGCGTCATCTTTTTCTAATTTCAGGCTAATTTTTGCATAATGACCATATTTGACTGCATTATCAATCAAATTGGTCAGACAGCGCCGCAATGCCTGCGGTTTTGCCAGAATGGTAATTCCTGGAAGGCCTGAAAAGCTCACTTGCTGTCCAGCCTCGACTGCATCGCTGCAAACGCTGTCGATCAATGAGTCAATATCCAGTGGCCGGAGTGCCTCGCTACTGTCCATACTACGAGCCAAATCTAGTCCTTCGCGTATCATCATTTGCATGGCCGAGAGATCACCAATGAGCTTGTCACGTAACTCTGGATCACTCACTTTTTCTAAGCGCAACCGCAAACGTGTTAATGGCGTTTGTAAATCATGCGTAATCGCTGCGAGCATGTGTGTGCGCTGTGAAATATGGTGGCGAATACGCCCCTGCATGGCATTGAAAGCCCGTGTCGCCTGTTGAATTTCGCTCGTACCTTTTTCAGGTAGTGCCGGACTATTGATATCTTGCCCGAGTGCCATCGCTGCTTCAGCCATTTGTTGAAGCGGACGCATCGCCATTTTTGCAATGACATAGGACAAAATTGCGATGCTGACCAAAAACATGAGCAAATACTGTACAAAATCAGAATGCAATGGCGGTGTCGAGCGAGGTGGCGTCACCGTTAAACGCAGGCCCGTACCATCATGCAAGGTAATCCCTAGTGTTTCACACGGGAGATGGGGTACGTTTGTTCCTTTCGGCTGGCGTGGGCATAAAGCTGCATCCGTTGGTAATGAGGTGACATGGAAACTTTCTCCCAGCTTTTCACTAACGGCTTTTGCATAATCGGATTCAGGCGTCGCAGGCGTGCTTTCTGATGGTGCGGAGGCAACCTGCAGACCCATTGGTGGCGCTGCCGCCAAAAATTGCTCTCGGCTGGACGTTGGTAACACGTCCAAGGCGCGCGCCATCTGTTCCGTACGTTCGATATTGTGTGAAACTCGGTATTGCATGAGCGTTCTTTCACGCTCACCAAAGGCCAGCCAGCCAGTCAATGCGGTGGAAGAAACCATACCCACCATCAGTACGGAAAACACCCGCCCCCACATTGACGACAGAATATTCATGTATTTTTTTCTGTCACCACGCTAACAGCCAACACATAGCCACCATTACGTACAGTTTTGATGATTTGCGGTGTCCGAGCATCTTCGCGTAATTTTTGTCTTAAACGACTGATCTGAATATCAATCGAGCGATCAAACGGATCAGCATCACGACCGTGGGTCATGTTTAATAACTGATCACGATTGAGGATACGGTTTGGATGCTCCAGAAATATGTTCAGCATTCTGAATTCTGCACCGGATAAAGAAACGATCATGTCGTCTGGGCTGATCAGATGCCGTGCTGTCATGTCCAGCGTCCAGCCAGCGAATTTGATTTTCTGGGCAGCATCACCGCCGGAATGAGAGTTCGTATGCTGCGTGCGGCGTAGCACGCTCCGAATACGCGCTAATAACTCGCGTGGTTCGAATGGTTTTGGTAAATAATCATCGGCACCCATCTCCAGACCAATAATTCGGTCGAGTGGTTCGCCGCGGGCTGTCAACATGATGACCGGAACATTCGACTTGCCACGCAAATTTCTGCATAACGTTAATCCGTCGTCACCAGGCAGGTTCAGATCAAGAACAATCAGTTCAAAGTGATGTTCCAGCATAGCTGCCCACATGGTGGGACCGTCGGCCGCCATAATTGCGGTGTAGCCATTGTGATCAAGATATTCCGCGAGTAGATTACGGATCTCACGGTCATCGTCAACGATAAGAATTTTATTTGATGTATCCATATGTCCCATTATGAGCTTGGTTCCCCGCAAAAAAATGGTGATTTTGTATCAGCTTGTTATGATAAACCTTTGTCTGGAAACTTAGCATCATCAATTTTGCAATTTGCTTCTTCTATGTTACGCACGGATACAAAGAGCAGCAAATAGATAATCGCAAGATACAAGCAAAGCGCACTATATGCTCAGGTTAGTACCGTCTGGTGAATCCTCATAAATGCCGAATTATTGATGCTGAATTATTGTGAACATCAGAGAATCAAAATTGTTTCAATGAGGATTTATGCAAAACTGTCATTGTCCCCTAAAGGCTATCTGTTGCCGTGCTCCACAATGGTAGTTCTGCGTAAGTCCTGTCAGTTTGAAAAGTGATAGACATGAAAAAATTGAAATTAACATTATTAATCCTACTTGCTATTGCAGGTGTGAACGTCGTTGGCGGAGCCTTTGCTCAAACAAACGCCACTCTTCCTGTTGCTTCCATGAATGGAGAGCATTCTCCAATTCGTTCTCCGCAAGAGATTGAAAAATGGCAAGAAAAGCGGAAAGAGCAAATGGCAAAACATCAATCTGAACTGCATGATAAATTAAAAATTATGCCAGCTCAGGAGCCAGCATGGAAAACTTTTACACAGGCAATGACGCCAGCATCAGTGGTGGAGGAACCGTTCAATCAAGACGCCGATAAATTAAGTACGCCTGAGAGAATGGCACGCTCGTTGGAAAAAATGAAGCATCGTGAAAACTTAATGCAGACGAGGTTAGAAGCCGTCAAAGTGTTTTATGCTGCATTGACACCGGAGCAACAGAAAATATTTGATGAAACTCACGCTCGTGCGCAAAAAGAAATGCAGGAGCGGATGGCTAGACAAATGGATAAGCAGTCATTGATTGCACACTGAATAAGACAGGCGAGCGTATTTTATCCACCCCTCGCCTGTTTTTTAAATGCGCGCCTTAACCCATTCCAACAACACATCCTCAGACATCGGTTTACCGAGGAAAAACCCCTGCCCCTCATTGCATCCCATTGCTTTTAAAATATCCCAGTGAGTTTGCGTCTCGATCCCCTCTGCAATGACTTTCAGACCTAATTTTTTACCTAGTTGTGTAATTAGTTCTGCAATCCTCGGACCGGTTGGTGTATCAATCTGCTGGACAAAAGCGCGGTCGATTTTAAGACGGTCGACAGGCAGCTTGTCTAAATAACTGAGGGATGAAAATCCGGTACCAAAATCGTCAATTGCAATATGAATCCCCATTTTTTTCAGATCATGTAAGCGTGATTCAAACATACTGGCACTGGCCATCGTTACCGATTCGGTGATCTCTAACTCCAGACTATCTGGCCTTAAACCGCTATCAGCGAGCGCTTTACGTACATTCTCGACAAAATCATCTTGCCTGAACTGAACGACGGAGACATTGACGGCCATTCTCTCCGGTGCGAGTCCAGCCTGCTGTAGCCTGACCATTAAAAAACAGGCGGTACGTAAGACCCAGGCACCCAGACTGATGATCAGACCTGAGTATTCGGCCAATGGAATAAAATCGTTTGGTGGAATCATCTGGCCATCATCCGTGCGCCAGCGTATCAATGCTTCTAGACCAATAAAGCGTTTGGTACTGAGATCAATCTGTGGTTGATACATTAAAAAAAGACGTTCGGCATCAAATGCTTCGTGCAAATGCTGCATCAGTGTTGCCCGTTCGCGTATTTCCAGACCCATCTTCCGGGTAAACAACGTGTAACTACCGCGCTGGTAGATCTTACTCCGTTTTAAGGCAATGCTGGCATCTTTTAATGCTTCAGCCCCGTCAGTTTCATAGCCAGCCAGCTCGACCATACCCGTCGACGTCGACACTGCGTGTGCGGTGTCATCAAAAATAAAAGGGGAGCTGAATAATTGTTTTATTTTTTCGGGCAGTAATTGTGACTGATGACCCAGCAAGCCAAAGACGTCACCGGATATACGCGCCAAGAAAATCTCGTCGCCGAGATCGGTACGTAACCGGTCAGCAACCGCTTGCAATAGAAGGTCGCCGTAATGGTGACCTAGTACGTCATTAATTTCTGCAAAGTCGTCGATATCAATTAATGCCAGCATTTGCTGCGGGACTTTATTTTTGATCAGTTCATTGATGTGGTCGATAAATGTCAAGCGGTTCGGCAGCATCAATAATTGATCCCGATAGGCATGATTTTTCAGCTGATTCACGAGGCTGAGGTTGTCGAGGCATACACCGATATTTGAACAAAAGACTTCCAATAAGTGATGGTTGATTTCTGACAACGCATATGGCAGGTCTATATATGCTGCTAGTGGGCGATTTCCACGACCCGAAAAATACAAGGTCATATGATGCTCACTAAATAGCGATTCGCGATTGGTCAGGACATAGTGAAGTGCATCCTCAATTTTCTTGTCACCGATATCGTCGATCGCGCAATTCATGAGTCGACTATATTGTCCAGCCGAGGCAATGACATTAAATTGCTGTCGATGATTACTTTCGAAGGGTTCTCCTTGCGCACACAACAGTCCCTCTGGTGGGACGCCGCAGAGGGCTGCAATTTGGGTGATCACACCAGCAGCAAAAGCGTCAATACCATGTTCAACGGTAAATGAGGCGCTCGACATAATGATTTGATGCAGACCGCGACGGCTGGCGTCGATAGTCCGGATCTGATCGTAAGAGCGGATGGCGGCAGTTAAGGATGTCAGCAACTTTTTACGGGTGAGTTCGTTTTTTGTTTTATAGTCGTTGATATCATAATCACGAATCGCATCTTCCTCTGGGGCATAGCCTGGCTGACCAGTGCGCAGAATGATTCGCGTATCGTGCCATCGGAGCTCGTCTCTGATGTAGCTGACGAGCTCCAGACCAGCATGCTCCGTTTCCATCACGACATCGAGCAGAACGACGGCGATGTCAGATTCAGTGGCAAATACGCGCCGGGTTTCTTCTTTGGAGTAGGTATGAATAAACTCTAGAGGACGATTCAGAATTTGCGTGTATTGAAGTGCAAAACAGGTTGTTTTGTGGACGTCATCATCATCGTCAACAATGGCAATTTTCCAGCTTCGCTGGCGATGAGACGGCGCTGATAATGGGCTTTCGTCTAAGTCTTCTTCAATGAACAAATCGTCGTCATCGATCGCCATGCAACCTCCCAAGAGGGGACATCTATAGGACTAGCTTTTCAGTATAGCCTTATACGAAAAAACGAAAAGCGCAGGCTTAGGCGAATCGGCGTGCAGCATCCAAGCCAAGCCCGGCACCAATACTTCCAAATAAATCACCTTCAACATTACGAGCGTTGGGGACGATGGCTGCAATTTGCTGGCGCAGACCACGTACACCACTAGAACCGCCTGTAAAAAATACAGTATCGACCTGGTCAGGCCGGATTCCTGCATCGTCAATGACAGCCGATACTGCATTGGCGATACTGACACTTAAATGACCGATTGCTGATTGCAAACCTGTTTGCTCGATAGTTAAGGAACAGGCAGTTGATGCTTGTTTGCTACGTAAACGTTCTAGTTGTAAAGTTACCATGTCTTTGTCAGAAAGCAAAATTTTAGCTTCCTCTGCTTTAATCGCGAGCCAGTGTCCATCCTTGTCTTCGACAAGGTTGATTAAACGGTCAAAACGCATCCGGTATTCAGGATTCTGGATATCGCGGTACACGTCAGCCAGCTCTCGTCCAACCTTTTGGGTGTAGACCTGATTGATGGTATGCCATGTTGCCAGATTATAGTAATAACTGGAGGGAATATCCGTCAGATTTGACAATTTTCCACCAAGTCCAAGCAACGGCATGATGTGTGCCAGACTCAGATACTTGTCAAAATCTGTACCGCCAATATGAATGCCACCATTGCTCAGAATATCCGCACTGCGGTCCAGGACATGCGAGCGCTCAGGTGACAGCCGAACAAGTGAAAAGTCAGAGGTACCACCGCCAATATCGGCGACGAGCACCAGCTCTTCTTTGGTGATCCGTGACTCGTAGTCGAACGCGGCAGCGATGGGTTCAAACTGGAAGTGAACTTCTTTAAAGCCCGTTTCCAGCGCAATATCTTCTAAGGTATTTTGCGCTATGCGGTCAGCATTTTTGTTATCATCAATAAAATGCACAGGACGCCCCAGAACTGCATAGTCAAATTGCTGACCCGCAGAGGTTTCGGCGCGGTGTTTGAGTTCGCCGATAAACTGTCCTAACAAGTCACGAAATGCGATACTTTTTCCTAGTACTTCAGTCTGACCATCCATCAGACTCGTTCCCAGCAAGCTTTTCATGGAACGCATCAGGCGTCCCTCGTAGCCCGCAAGATAGTTACTCAGCGCCGCGCGGCCATAGCTGACTTCCTCATCTTCAGCATTAAAAAAGACCACCGATGGCAGGGTCAGCTTATCCTGTTCGAGGGTTAACAGTGCTGGCCGATTGGCCTGATGCCAACCCACTGTTGAATTTGAGGTGCCAAAATCTACTCCGCAAGCTTGAGACATGAAACTTTCCTGATTAAAACGAAAACGCCGTCAACCTGATGCTGGCGGCGTTAGAATTCTGCAAATAATTGTTAGGAGGCTGGAACGTCTTCGACGCGTACTACCAGCAATTGGTCGATACGGTAATGGTCAATATCGACAACTTCAAATTTGTACGAGCCGACCATCACGTAATCCGTACGTTTTGGTATTTTCTTGAGCATCGTCATCATGAATCCTGCAATAGTCTCATAGCTGCCCTGCTCCGGCAAGGAATCAATATCCAGCGCGCGGCAGACATCTTCAATTGTTGTCGCGCCGTCAATTAGCCATGAATTCGCGTCGCGCTGAACGATCTGATCTTCAAGGAAGGGGTGAACCAGATTTCCCATGAGCGTACTTAATACGTCGTTGAGTGTGATGACACCGACGACTAGCGCATATTCGTTCAAAATGACGGCAAAATCCTCGCGTGTACCCTTAAATTGCTCCAACATCTCTGATAATGTCAGCGAGTCAGGTACTGCTAATGCGGTACGGATGGATAATTCCTGCACTTTAGAAAACGCTTGGTTCGTCAGTACACGCTTTAAGATGTCTTTGGATTCGACGTAGCCGACGACGTGATCAATATGGCCGTCACAGACCAGAAATTTTGTATGCGGATGCTCAGCAATTTTTTGCCGGATGACGACATCACTGTCTTGCAATGTGAAATACACAATACTATCCCGCTGCGACATCGCACTTGGTACCGTGCGGCTTTCCAGTTCAAACACATTGCCTATCATGTGATGTTCACGCGCTTGCAAGACGCCGGCCTCGGCACCAGCATCAACCATGGCGTAAATCTCATCTGAGGTGATTTGCTCGTTGCGTTCCATGGGCAACTTTAATAAATTAAAAATTAGATTCGAGAGTCCATTAAATACCCAGACTAAAGGCTTAAATAAGCGGACGCAGAGCAGCATCGGTGTGACAACGACAATAGCGACAGATTCGGGTGCAATCATGGCTAGTTTTTTTGGCATCAGATCAGCAAACAGAATAAAAATTGACGTGACAAACAAAAAAGAACTCAGAAAGCCAGCGGTATCAATCCATGCATCGTCACCCAACAAGGTATGAAACACCTTCGCAAAATAGGGGGTCAACGCTTGCTCACCCAAAATACCGCCGAGAATTGCTACACCGTTGAGACCAATTTGCACCACCGTAAAAAAATGTCCCGGTGCTTGTTGTAGTTCTAATACTTTGGCGGCACGTAATTCTCCTTCAGATTCCAGCATCTGTAATTTCACTTTGCGCGCAGCCGCCAGCGAGATCTCTGACATCGAGAAAAATGCGCTGATTGCCACTAACAAGGCAATCACCAGAAAGTGATCAAATAAAGGCATAAGTACTCCGAAATCCATGTGAGGTCGTGTTAACTCCGCTTTACGATCAGCAAACGATTTACTTTCCACGTGTGCATTATGTTGGCGCATGCTGGAAGGACATCGTTAAAGCGGAGAAAAGAACTCGGTGCAAAAAAATTCTGTACGGGTTCTATTCTTTGAATCATATACTATTGCAATTGCATCAAAATGACAGCCAGAGATAACCCAGCAATGCACATTGTTGTTCAGTGTTGTTTCTTAGCTGCACAAGCGTGACCCTGACGCCACTCCTCTTTTGTCTTCACTGAAAGCTTGCAAGGATGACTTCACCTGATCTTTCTACCAGTACTGCTGGACCGACCACAACGACGTTTTCAACGAATGTACGGTTTGTACTGATTACGGTATTTCTCGATATTCTGGGGATTGGATTGATTATCCCGGTATTGCCACGCTTGGTCGGTAGTTTTACGCAACAAGCCGATGCGCAGGCGCAGTGGTATGGCGCTATCGTTGCTATCTACGGTGTGATGCAGTTTTTCTTTGCGCCAGTCATTGGTGCACTCAGTGATCGGTATGGGCGTCGTCCAGTATTGCTGACATGTGTTTTTGGGCTGGGGTTGAACTTTTTATTGCTTACACAAGCGACCAGCATTTACTGGCTTCTTATCATACGTGCATTAGGTGGCGTAACCGCAGGGAATTTGTCGGTCGCTAATGCGTATATTGCCGACGTTTCTTCACCGGAAAATCGCAGCAAAGCCTTGGGTAAGATCGGCGCGATGTTTGGGTTGGGTTTCATCTGTGGCCCAGTCACGGGTGGATTGCTTGGTGAGGCGAATATCCATTATCCGTTTTACCTGGCCGCCATCGTATCTTTGTCAAATGTTGTGTATGGCTATTTCTCTTTGCCGGAGTCTTTGCCACTGTCTAACCGTAAGCCATTCTCCATGACATCAGCGAACCCGTTTGCCGGTCTGAGCGGGCTGGCACATTTGCGTGGCGTGGGTTCGCTGGTATGGGTGTACGGGTTGACCATGTTTGCCCAATTTACCCTTCAGACCACGTGGGTGTTATCCACGGAGTTGCGCTTTGGCTGGACACCCATGCAAAACGGTCTTTCGTTATTTATGGTGGGTATCTCCAGCGTGGTCATGCAAGGGGTATTTTTGGGGCGTTACATTAAACGCGTCGGTGATGCGAACGCGATTCTGTTTGGACTGATTTCTTCATGTACAGCGCTGACCTTATATGGTCTGGTCACTCAGGGGTGGATGATGTATGTCCTGATTCTGTGCAATATACTCGCCTTTGCGGCGGGACCCGCGTTGCAGGCATACTTCTCACGGGCCGTGGATGCGCGTTCTCAGGGCGTTGCGATGGGTTCATTGAGTGCACTGGCAAGCATTATGAGCGTTGCTGCGACACTTGCTGGAACAACCCTGTTAGCCCAGGTAAGTCATGCCCCGCGCGGAAGTCTATTGCTGGGTGCGCCATTTTTTATGGCAGCTTCCGTGCAGTTGTTAGCATTAATTATGGCTTACCTTCATATGCGGAAAGTAAAAAAAACCCAGTAAAACGGTAATGCCAATGTTACTGCAAAAAAAATAGCGAACCGACGGTTCGCTATTTTTTTGTCTGACTCAGTTGATCTGTTATCTGATAATAATCACAAATGCTTTGCAGTTGAGATCATTGCTTCATGTTCATCCTGTTGTGTCATTTCCGCGACTGGCTTGTTGTCTAAGACCTTCGTGAGGCGATCCATGTCAACGTCATTACCCCATCTGCCCACAACCACCGTTGCTACGCCGTTACCGATCAGATTCGTTAAGGCACGCGCTTCGGACATAAAACGATCGATACCGAGGATTAACGCCAGACCCGCTACTGGAACATCACTCGCTGCGGACAGCGTTGCTGCCAGAACGATAAAACCACTACCTGTCACGCCTGCTGCTCCTTTGGAAGTCAGCAACAAGACGGCTAACAAGGTCAATTGCTGAACCAGCGTCATTGGCGTATCGGTCGCTTGCGCAATGAAGACGGCTGCCATGGTCAGATAGATCGATGTGCCATCCAGATTGAACGAATAGCCCGTAGGAATCACCAGACCAACGACGGATTTTTTAACGCCAAGTTTTTCTAACTTGCCGATAATCCCTGGTAATGCGGATTCGGAAGACGACGTGCCGAGGACAATCAGCAACTCTTCTTTGATATATTTAACGAATTTCCAGATACTAAAACCGTGGATACGCGCAATCAGACCAAGGATGACGAAGATGAACACGAGGCAAGTACCGTAAAACGTCCCCATTAGGTAACCCAGCGACAGCAAAGATTTAACTCCGAATTTACCGATCGTGAACGCCATCGCACCGAATGCACCGATTGGTGCCACTTTCATGATGTAGCCAACGATCGCAAACAGGACCTGGGAGATTTTTTCGATGAAATCAAATACCAGCGTGCCACGACCACCAAAGCGATGTAATGCAAAGCCAAAGAACACCGCAATGAGCAACACCTGCAAAATTTCGCCTTTGGCAAACGCATCAACAAGAGTCGAAGGAATGATCGCCATCAAGAAATCGACAGTCGTTTGCATTTTGCCTGGTTCAGTATAAGCGGCGATTCCTTTGGTATCGAGGGTATGTATATCAATATGCATCCCTGCACCTGGTTGCAGAATGTTGACCATAAATAAGCCAACGATCAGTGCCAAGGTGCTGACAATTTCAAAGTACAACAATGCCATACCGCCTGTTTTACCAACCTTTTTCATGTCTTCCATGCCGGCGATGCCGATGACGACCGTACAAAAAATGATCGGCGCGATCATCATTTTGATTAGCTTGATGAATCCATCACCGAGCGGTTTCATGGCGGCGCCAGATTGGGGATAAAAATGTCCAAGCATGACGCCTAAAAGAATGGCGACAATCACCTGAAAATACAGGGATTTGTAGATCGGTTGTTGCTGCATATTGTGTCTCCGTTATAAAGGAAGGTGTTGCCTTGATCAAAACAGGCAACGCCGTTGCGGACTCATGTTCCGTCGGCTGATACGTTATCTCAACGTATTGTTAACATTGTCTATCAAAACCCATTATCAAAAATTAAGCACTCAGCGGCTATTGTGGCTTTCCACACCGATTGCAGGTAAACACGAATGCTGCAAGCAGAACCATTTTCTATAAGCTAATAACTTAAATAGTTTAAAGACAACTAAATATAGGTATTTTGCTAATTAAAACGTTTTTTAGTTACATTTATCAGATTTTCAAAGAAATTGCTTTTATATAGCTCCGTTGAAAATTGGCTTTATATCATTTATTTCAAAAAATATTTTGTAAAAAAGAGGTAACTCCAAACGTTCTCTTCATTTTAACCCTTAGAAACCAAAGTGTTGTATGGGACGCGACAGGTTGCAACACGGACGTAACAAATTATTTAATAATCAGAGCAAATAGGGAAAAAATTTTCATCAGAAAAAATTAATTGAAAACGTTGAGTGCATTTTATTGTGTAGATCCAACAGATTTTCATGTGCCCCTATACGACAGGGAAAAAAAGAAAATTAATTAAATAACTGGGAGTGGGTATGGAATTCAGAGAGAAAATTGGGGTTAATGCGGTACGCGTCGCGTTAGCGGTCTTCGCAACTGGTACCCTTATGGCTGCACAAGCGCAAGAACAAACCGCGCCAAATACAGACAAAGTTGAACGCGTGGTGATCACTGGTTCCAACATCAAATCTGTTGATGCCGAGTCGACATCACCTGTGCAAGTGATTAAGCGTGAAGACATCATGCGTCAAGGTGTCACCAATGTTGCTGATTTAATTGGTAGTCTCTCTGCTGCGTCGACCAATGGCAGTAATTTGAGCGATATTGGTGGAAGTAATAGCTTCGCGCCGGGCGGAACAAGTGTTGGGCTGCGTAACTTAGGTGAGCAATCAACGCTGGTCTTGCTCAACGGTCGTCGCCTCCCAGTCTATGCGTTAGCTGACTATACCAATGTGTTTTCTAACGTTGATGCGATTCCATTGGATGCAATCGAACGTATTGAAGTATTGAAAACAGGTGCTTCAGCGATTTATGGTTCTGATGCGGTGGCAGGTGTTATTAACATTATCACCAAAACAAATTACCAAGGTCTTGACGTCACTGCAGATCGTACGCAATCGTCGCACGGTGGTGCGTTTGGAACGTCCAAAGCATCGATCACCGGCGGATTCGGTGACTACGACAAAGATGGCTACAACGTATTGCTTAATGCTGATTTCTACAAGCGCGACAGCACAATGTGGACGAATTTGTTGCAATATACCAATCCAGATTTGCTCAAATACTCTCCAAATTTTGGTAAATATTCGACCTATTCTTACCCAGGTAATATCGTCGACTCCACAGTTACTCCAGTCCCTGGTTGCGCGCCTAGTCTGATTCAGGGCGGCGCATGTAAATACAACAAATACGAACGTTTCCAAGCAGTTCCAGAATCGCAACGTGCGAACTTCTATGGTTCAGGCACCTTAGATCTTGGCGGTGGAACACAGGCCTTTGGCGAAGTGCTGTATTCAAAAATCACCACTAAATACATCAGTGCATTCACTTACTATGGTGATGGTCTGGGTACTGTTGGCTGGGGAAATCCAACGACAGGTCAGCCCCTGACATTTAATTATCTTGGATTGCCCGCCACTAACCCGCTGAACTCAGCCGGTGAGGCAGGCGCTGCGCTGCGTTATCGGTTTGTTGATGCGCCGACGTTTCAGAATGTAGATAGTACAGAGTATCGCGCGATTGGCGGCTTGCGCGGTACATTTAAGGACTTTGATTGGGAAACTGCTGCTGGCGTGATGGGGTCAAAAACCAGCACAACACAGCGTGGAGCATTTAGTAGTTCTGGCTTCATTTCAACAATCGGCGACTACACAAAGTATGTCGCTAATACAAGTTCTGCAAATCTGGCGTACACCGCAACGGATCCAAACTTCTTTAATCAACCTAACGGTTACCATCCAGGTAAAGTCAATGGCGCCGCGGTGTTGAATACCTTGTTCCCAGCATTTGGCTACGAAGGTAAAGATTCGCAAGCGTTTGTTGATGCCAAAGTGAGTGGCACGTTAGCTAAACTTCCTGCTGGTGATTTAGGGTTTGCGTTCGGTGGTGAAATCCGCCACGAAAGCTATTCCAACACACCATCGTCCAATTTATTGAATGGTGACATTGTGGGTTACGGTGCAAGCTCGTCCGACGCATCACGTAACACGAGCTCGTTGTTTACAGAGTTCAATATTCCGGTATTTAAAAAGTTTGAAATTTCAGCCGCTGCCCGAGTTGATAAATATCCAGAGTTATCAGCGCATTTTTCACCACGTCTGGCTTTCCGTTACACACCAACTGATTCTATTTTGTTGCGCGGTACAATAGAGAATGGCTTCCGTGCACCAAACATGGTTGAAAGTGCGCAGTCGACGAAGTACGCCTATCAAGGTGGTACAACAGATCCTTTACGTTGCCAACAAGCGACTAATCTGCAAAATGATTTAATCAACAAGGCAAATGCGTTAAGTCCGAGTGACCCGCAGGTAGCACTTTTGTATGCGCGCGCAGAGGCAGTGTATAGCCAAGAATGTAATTTTGGTTTAGCGATTAAAACGTTGAATAACCCAGCGTTACAACCGGAGAAGTCACAGACGATCTCTGTTGGTATCGTTATCGAGCCAGTTAAAAACTACACTGCGTCTTTCGACTACTGGCATATTGATCGTAAAGGCACCATTGGTATTCCATCGATTTCCCAAGTATTGAACGGTGGACCTCTGCCAACTGGGACGTCAGTCAATCGTGCAAAACTGAATCCAGCAACAGATCCTACATTTACATCGGCAGAAGTCACAACTTACGGTGTGGCAGACGGTCCGTTGCAAAATGTGACGCAGTTGATGGAAAACATGACCGA
This sequence comes from Undibacterium sp. RuRC25W, assembly GCF_049339825.1. NCBI lineage: Bacteria > Pseudomonadati > Pseudomonadota > Betaproteobacteria > Burkholderiales > Oxalobacteraceae > Undibacterium > Undibacterium sp. RuRC25W. The sequence continues at coordinate 60,204 of NZ_JBMPPD010000015.1, forward strand.
GCAAATTACTAGTGGTCTTGATGTTGGGTTGAAAGGTAAAACTAAATTCGACAAACTGGGTACGCTGCGTTTTGCATTGGATGGCACTTACCTGTTTAGTTACAAAGACTCGAACATCAGTGACATTACTGAGAATCTGGCCGGTCAATACGGTTACTCTCATGTGACTGCTAATGCGACTGTCTCCTTGGAGACAGGTAACTTTACAAATGGTTTCCGTCTGAACTATAACGACGGCTATGCGCTGCAATTAGGCAAGTACGACGCAACATGGAACGCGTCGACATGTAAAACCAATAAAGTGAATGCATGCTATGTCGCTTCGCAACAAACCGTTGATTATTTCTTTGTTTATAACGGTTTTAAAAATACGGTCATCACTGCGAACGTAATGAACGTATTTAACCAGTTAGCAGCGACGGACATCCGCGCATTTGGTATTGGCGGCGCAATCCCAACCAGTCTGCAAGATGGCCAAGGTCGTATGTTTAAACTGAGCCTGCAATATAAGTTTAAATAATATGTAAAGCAATTTATTGAAAACTCCCGCATCACTTCGGTGATTGCGGGAGTTTTTTATTACTTGATATCGTTTTTTATGCAGCGACGTTTTTTCTGATACGCGCCAAGTCGTCAACGATCCGCCCGAGAATACGTAGCGCATCCTCTAACTCGTGCGAATAATGCGTACCACAATTGAGTCGCAAGAAATGATCGAAGCGGTTTGAATTGGAATACAGCAAACCCGGAGAGACCAGAATATCTTGCCGTAGTGCCGCATCGAAAACAGCGCGTGATGAGACTTGGGATGGCATTTCTACCCAGACTGAGACACCACCGTCAGGGATGGTTAAGCGCGTACCTTCCGGAAAGTAGGTGGCGATACCTTCCGCCATTTTTTCGCGTTGCTCTGTCAGCGTTGTGCGTAATTTCCGTAAGTGACGATCGTACGCGCTAGACTGTAAAAAATTGGCTGCAATCAACTGCGTTAATTCTTCGTTGTAGCGGGTTTGCGCATACTTGAACATACTGATACGTGCATGCCAGCGACCGCCTAACATCCAGCCCAAACGTAAGCCCGGTGCCAAAATTTTATGCAGCGAGGCGCAGTAAATCACATTGCCAGTGCGGTCCCAATGTTTGGCTGCCGTCGGGATCTTGTCTGCATTGGTCAGGGCGCTGTATGAATCATCTTCGATCAACGGGATGTTCTTCGCTTCGCATAAGGCGACTAGTTTTTGTTTATGGGTATCTGGCATCATGCTGCCAAGTGGATTTTGTAAATGCGGTACCACCACGACGGCTTTGATGTTGTCATAGGTTTGCATCGCTAATTCCAGCGCTTCTAGCGAGATCCCTGTGCTGGGGCTGGTGGGAATTTCCAGCGCCTTCATTCCCAGACTTTCAAGGACCTGTAACAAACCGTAAAAGGTCGGAGATTCAACCGCAATCACATCACCCGCATGGGCAACTGCGCGCAAGGCCAGATTTAATGCTTCGATACAGCCATTGGTGACGATCACGTCGTCAGCAGCGATACTCATGCCAACGTCTAGTGCTCGTTTTGCCAGCGCTGCTTTTAGCTCACGATTACCACCGGGGGAAATCGCCTTCGTCAGTAGTAACGGATGCTGGCGCAGCAACTGTGTCGCCAAATGGCGTAGTTGTTTGTGGGGATACAAATCCGGTGCTCCGGTGGCACGCGCCAGATTGATTTTGACTTGCCGTTGACCCTGCGCAATGATGCCCGATACCCGCTCATGAATACCCACAAACTGCGCCGGATCAATGCCTGTCGATGGTTTTGGTTCCAAGGCAGGTGCCAGACGCACCCGTCGAGGTTGTCTGACAAAATAACCTGAGCGCGGCCTAGCCTCTAGCCATCCTTCCGCTTCCAGGTAGCGACACATCTGTAAAGCGGTTGACAGGCTAACCTCATGTAATTGCATGAGTTTTCGTACCGAGGGCATGCGGTCGCCGATGGCCAAGGTGCCATGTCGAATGGCGCTAAGATAATGTTCCGCAATTTGGCGGTAGAGGGTAGGTGCTTGCATAAGCAAATCATCCGCGGTATGGCGTGGCTGGCAAAGATACAGTTAAGCATAGTTGGCACCATAACAGATGTTTATTTTATGCCTTGCTACGATACAGGCCCTCATTAAAGGTGTCTGTTATTGATCGTACCAGCCTAGCCAAAAAACTCTTTGATCAGAAATGCTTCTAGTTGTTCGCTGTCCTGTGGACGGGCGGAGAGTGTTACCACCCGTCCGAGGCGACGTGACTCCCAGCTGAAATCACCCGAATAGTGACTACGAATCAAGTCGATCATTTTGCGCACCATCGCTAGCTGTAAATTGCCTCCCAGTCCTGCATCGACCTCAATAGTTTGTTTCCAGCTATTACCAGAAGTTGGTTTCCAACCGCGGAAAGAGAACATACCAATGCGGGTACTCATACTGATGATCTGGAACACGCCATTGGTGCCTTCACGGCCCGCTGCTTGTTGCATACTGTGACGGACGTTCGCTTCTGCGACCTCTTGTGGACTCATGCCGTGGCTGGACTGGTTTGCTGCCTGCTCGTCCGGATTTGCCGCCTCTTGTTGTGCACGCCGGCGCTCACGCGCTGCATTAAGCATACTCATCATATCCTGTTGTGGCGGTGCTTCGACGATAGGCGCAGGCTGCTTTACGGTGACTTGGGCCATCTCTACTGGCGCGGTGGGTGTCGGTGGCGTTATTGCTTTTTTGGTGTGTGGCACAACCGGTGGCTTAGGTGTAGATTTTTTTGGTGCTGGTGCTGCCATTTTAGCGATCACTGCTTTATCCAGAATAAGCACTATTGGCGCTTGTGATCCTGCGTTATCACCTTGTTTTTTCTTCTTTTCTATTTGCATGTGCAGTAAAAAATACAGCAGCAAACCGTGAATAATTAAAACGATCGCAATTCCGATAAAGTTGGCAGGACGAAATCTCAGATGCAGGTGAACCTCACCAGGTTCGGCATTGTCGTTTTCAGGTGCTTCTATACTCAACTTCATGGATGATGTTTCGGTCTGTCAGGATTTTGAGCTGCCAAGGATACCTCAATCTTTAGAGGAGTCTGTAACAAAGCTTGATAAGAAATTTACATAAACACGGAATATTGCCCATCATTCCTCCGTAATTTGTAACAATTGATTACACGCGACGTCAATTGATTCTCATTTTTTCACTATGAAAATGCTGACATTGGTTGATCGGACGTGCAATTTGTAACTTTTGAAACAACAAATTCCTTTAGGCAATAGCCATGCTATCCACTACTCTACTACCCATTCAACGTCATAGTACGGTGTCAAACGGAGTAGATCATGCAAAACATGCAAGAAGCGACAGCGCAGGTATTAGAAAGACCGGATACTGATCCCTCTCTGTCCCAAATAAATACCACCGCGCTGATGGGACTTGGTGCCAGCAGCGGTCTGTTATTAGCAGCTTGCGGCGGCGGTGCCAGTTCGGGCTTGTCGACTGGAAACGCTACCTCCGCTCCGGTTGCACCGATCACTGATGCACAGGCCTCTAGATTCTTGGCGCAAGCGTCTGTTGGCGCTACCCGCGCAGAAATGGCGAAGGTGCAGTCATCAGGTTATGCAGCTTGGATTGATGCGCAGATTGCGATGCCGCAATCCACGACGCGTTGGAGTTGGCTTAAGGCGAATAGTTTTGATGCTGCAGCAAATATTTTTACTCAAAATGGCTTTGATTCCGTCGCCTGGTACAAACTCATCACCTCGCCAGATACCTTGCGTCAGCGGGTCACCCATGCTCTGGCGGAAATCATCGTAGTCGGTATTGATGGTTTAACAGGTTCAGGATGGCAAGCGTTTGCTGCGGCGAACTATCTTGACGTTCTGGAAGCAAATGCGTTTGGCAACTATCGTACGTTATTGCAGGCAGTCACTATGACGACAGCAATGGGTCAATACCTGACTTATGTCGGCAGTACCAAAGCGAATCCCAAAATCGATTCTCTTCCCGACGAGAATTATGCGCGTGAGCTCATGCAGTTATTTACGGTTGGGTTGCTGACCTTGAACCCTGATGGTACACCTGTGACGGTCAATGGCGCGAATCAAGAAACGTACACGCTCAATGATATTACTGGTCTTGCGCGGATATTCACCGGATGGAACTTCGATCTATCGACCAGCAATACCACGACGCCAGATTTTCATCAAAGGCCATTGACGCAGGTTGCCAGCCGCCATGAAACTGGTGCCTCGACTTTTTTGGGTAGCACGGTACCAGCAGGGCTGGATGGTGCCCATAGTTTGTCGGCAGCGCTCGATATTATTTTTGCTCATCCCAATGTAGCGCCATTTATTAGCCGCCAACTCATCCAGCGGATGGTCACTAGCAATCCATCACCGGCTTACGTACAGCGTATTGCCGCCGTTTTTTCTAACGATGGCAATGGTGTCCGAGGAAATCTTGCCGCGGTCGTGAAGGCCTTGCTCCTAGACGATGAGGCACGCAATAGCACGACTCTGACGAATCCCCAATGTGGTAAATTACGTGAACCGATTAATCGCTTCCTGAGTTGGGCACGTGCTTACAATGTGGCTTCAACGAGTAATTTATGGAATGTAGGGAACACCAGCGATCCTGCCACCAGACTCGGTCAGAGTCCACTGCGTTCTGGTTCTGTATTTAATTTTTTCCGGCCAGGCTATGTGCCACCGAACACCTCGATTGCCAATGCTTCACTCGTTGCGCCAGAATTTCAGATCACCAATGAATCAACGGTTGTTGGCTATGTGAATTTTATGCAAAGAATGATAAGTAAAGGTAACACGGACATCGTACCTGACTACAGCACACTCACACCACTAGCAGCGACACCAACGGCGTTGCTGGCTGAAATCAATACGGTCGTTGCGGCTGGCCAATTGAGTGACGCCACCATCACGGCTTTGGCAACAGCGATCAGTAGTATGCCAAATGGTACTGATGTTGCTGCAGCAAACCGGATTTATGCTGCACTGACATTGGTCTTTGCCGCGCCAGAATACATCGTACAGAAATAAGGATGCCATCATGTCCAATAAGCCAACAATGAAGCCAACGATGAATGCATCACGTCGCGCATTTTTACAGCGCGCATCCTCGTTATCGGTTGCCGGTGTCGCTACGCCTTGGGCACTGAATCTTGCCGCGCTATCAGAAGCGTCAGCGGCGAATGCAACCGACTACAAGGCGACGGTATGCATCTTTTTATACGGTGGTAATGATTATGCCAATACGGTCATCCCCTACGATCCTACCGGCTATAACGCTTACTTCAATTTACGTCCCAGCCTTGGTTATGCACAGAATGTGTTGACGGGTACAGTACTGACCGCACTCAATACACCGGTTGATCGTGCAGGCTTTAGTCATCAATATGCACTGGCGCCAGCGTTAGCCCCGTTAATGCCGATTTTTAACGCTGGCAAGATGGCCGTGATATTGAACGTAGGTACGCTCCTACAGCCAACGACAAAATTACAATATACAAATAAGTCCGTTCCTTTACCGCCTAAATTATTTTCCCATAATGACCAACAATCGGTCTGGCAATCATCCTCCGCGGAGGGCGCTAAGTCAGGCTGGGGTGGAAAGATGGGGGACTTGTTTCAATCATCCAATACCAATTCTACTTTTACGTGTATCAATGTCTCTGGTAATGCGGTGTACCTGTCGGGAAATACTGCGGTGCAGTACCAGATTTCTACAACGGGTTCAGTGCCGCTGAATGGTCTTAAAACACCCCTGTTTGGTTCGACGGCGTGCTCAAGTGCGTTGCAAGTATTGATGACACAGAGCCGCACGCATTTGATGGAAAACGAATACACCCGCATTAATACGCGTGCAATCAACGCCAACACGGTCCTGTCGAGTGCGTTGGCGAGTGCCCCAGCATTGAAAACAGTATTTCCAACTCAAAATAATCTAGGTGATCAGCTAAAAATGGTCGCACGTATGATTTCTATTGCCGCTACAACGGGGGCAAAGCGTCAGGTATTTTTTGTATCGATGAATGGTTTTGATACACACGATGGTCTGGTGACGATTCATCCTAAGCTTATGTCAGGTTTAGCAGAGGCGATGTCTGCTTTTTATAATGCGACGGTTGAGTTGGGTGTAGCAAATAATGTAACGAGTTTTACAGCGTCTGATTTTGGACGCACACTCAGTGGTAATAATGATGGGTCCGACCATGGCTGGGGTAGTATGCATTTTGTCATGGGTGGCGCGGTGAACGGTCAGCGCTTTTATGGCACGCCACCGATCATCGCGTCGAACGGTCCTGATGACGTGGGGCAGGGACGTTTGTTACCAACCACATCGGTTGACCAATATGCGGCAACCTTGGGTAACTGGCTTGGTGTTTCTGACAGTGATTTGTTAACGCTGTTACCGAATCTCGGGAATTACAATGTGAGTAGCCGGAACCTAGGCTTTGTCTGAGGAAACGCTCCGCAGACTTTGCTCTGCGGGTGCCGTCACTGCATAGCGGCACAAATCAATTACACCAGCCCGAACCAGCCCAGTATTGCGCCCAATGCCAATAGCCACAGCAAGTGCAGGCGTGTGCGCCAGACCACCAGAGCACAGAAAGCTGACAGCATCCAGATGGGCCAGTCTTTTGTCGGTACGTCATGTGAGCTACTCATAATCCAGCCCGTGGAGAGGAGCAGACCGACTACGATCGGTGCCATGCCCAGTTTAAAACTACGAACGATGCGTAACTCGCGGTTGGCGTGACCCCAGCGTGCGGCCAAGAATGTGAGTGTTGCGCTCGGTAGTAAAATACCGCTCATGGTAACCAATACACCCAATAGACCGATCCACATACTGCCAGCATTGAGGCCAACATTCCATCCCATTAAGGCAATAAATAAAACGTTAGGCCCTGGTGCTGCCTGAGCAATCGCAATCGATGAATTAAATTGCGTATCGTTAAGCCAATGTTGTTGACCCACCAGATAGCGATGCATATCGGGTAACGTTGAAACAGCTCCGCCGATGGAGAGCAATGACAACATTAAAAAATGCAACCATAGATGTAACCAGTCAGACCATTGCATGTGTATTGATAACAGGTGGGCAGGAACCGGCATTATTTCTCCAGCTTATTAAAAACCAGACGCCAGGACAACGCACCTAAACCGAGCAACACATACAGCAAGGGGATACGAAACAATCCTATACAAACAAAACAGACGACACTCAATATCAATGCTAACGCACGGCTCAGGGGATGATTGTTGAGCGCGGGAATCAGTTTCAGACCCGAGGCAAAGATCATTCCTGACGTGACTGCACTCATCCCACGCAATGCACCAGCGACGCCGGGATGGTCTGCAAACTGTGAATATGTCAGCGCGAGCAGTAAAACGATCATGAGTGGAACGGTAATCATACCCGCTAACGCAGTTAAGGCACCTGGCAGGCCAAAATAACGATTGCCCACCATCATCGATAGGTTCATCACATTAGGACCCGGCATAATTTGCGCCACCGCCCAGTCTTCGACAAATTCTTCAGGCGTCAGCCAGCGTTTTTTTTCGACCAGCTCCCGTTGGACGATTGCCAGCACACCGCCAAAACCCTGTAACGCTAACAGGGTAAAAGAAATAAACAAATCTGCTAGGGATTGCGGTCGTGGATGAGGTGGGAGTGATTCGTCTGACATGGTGCGGAAAGCGTCAACAAAGGAATTGATTGTAAAGCATGCCTGCAATCTGCGCTGCGTCGTTTTTCATCTTTTTATGTGTCGATCAATTTCATCATGTACATGAAGACTTAATTTTGCGATTGTCGGTGCGCTCGGATTCGTGCCCGCCATTCTCCCAATACAGTGAGTGCTGCTTGAAACTCGCGTTCAATCAGATCTGCTTCTGTATCGGTAATGACGCCGTCTATCAAGGCGGTTGACACCGCCTCTGCAACGTCGCCCACTTGACTCATGACGCGGCACACCGAGCGCGACAAGTCGTCGTCTTTAATTTGTCCAGGTTCAGGAATCACAAACGCCGCCAGCCCGTGTCGTCCGAGTAAGGCGTGCAGTGGCAGGTGCGCCTCTGCGACGCCAGCTGCATCGCAACATTCAACGATTTGCGAGAGTTCTTCAAATGACGGGTAATGTGTTTCGATTCCCGGTGCCAATTTGTTTCGTAGTACGTTGACAGAGATATCTAATTTGGCAGCAAGTGCTTCAATGCCACCGGGGTAGGCTCGCGCGACTTTGTATAAAGCATCATGCTGGTTCATGTCTAAATATCTTCGCGTCATTATTGATTCTCCCCAGATAAACGTAAAGCACTCTTCTCGAGTTTCATTGCGATTTTTGTATAAAACAAATCGTTCATTTAATGAGCATTCACACGTTGCTGCAAGCAAGTTAACCAATGATCTGCGCCATCCACTTCGCTGATGACCTGAGAAAAATCGGTGACGGTGCGCGCCGCTCTTTCTAATAGTTGAATATCGGCTTCGTGTTGCCGGGCAACATGCGGATCTTCCAAAAAAAGAATTCGACGGATGTCGCGGTCTAACACCAATTCAGCCAATTGCGCATCGCCTCCCAGTGGTCCTGATAAATAGGGTTTCACCCAATTTTTTCCGGCTTCTTCGCCTTTCATTTTTTGTGCAAGCTGATTCAGTAACCCACCCGTTGTACCCGTCGCGTAACGGTGGGCGAACTGGTCTAGTAGCGAAAAATGTTTTTCAGCAAGTAACAACATTTTTTGTTTCATCGCGTCGTGGGCTATGAGCGCGATACTTTCATGCTGCAAGTGAAAGCTTGGATTAAGACTGATATCGCATGGCGCTCCCTGAGAATGCGCCTCCAACTCCAGCCATTCGCGGGCGCTGGCCAACGTGGCAAGGAAAGGCTTTTTATGAATCACACATTGCCGTTTTAACGCCACCGCTTCCGGAAAAATGGAAGATGGATCGACAGGATCAATCAAGTAAATGACCGCATCCACAGCGCGTGCAGGATCACTGTCGACGACACGTGACACCAGCTTCATTAAGCCGCCGTCACGCCCATAGGGAAAGCGTTCTATTTGCGTACAGATGTCCATGAGACCATGACTTACCATGGCGTCTAATGTTCGGCCAACCACCACAAATTCTGGTTCCAGAAAAGAAATCGCTTGTTGGGCACCACGAATTAATTTAACTAACGCTGAACCTTGTGCATCCTGATGCGAGCGATTTGCAATTAAACCGATACGGTATTTTTTTTGGGTAATGTGATTCAAAATTAAGCCCTTCCCTTTAAATTTTTAATAGTGTACCTTGCGACTTAGAGATTAGTCAGTTTCTTCATAACAATTCGTTACCTTATTCGACACGAAAGAAACATGATTTTGGATGTGACCAGCGTAGTATCAAATCAAGTCCAAAAAAGCGAAAGAGAATGATGAAAAAGTTCCTCCATCTTTTTTTTGCACTAGCGATTATGGCTTCATGTGCCAGCGCCGTTGGTGATGATGATTTTGATGAAGACGAAATGCAAGTGCAGCACTGGGCCTTGTTAGGAGACGTCGAGGCACAGAATACCCTAGCATTAGCTTATCTGAATGGTGACTTTGGTTATCAGAGTCTGGAGGAGGCTCGACTATGGCTGACACGCGCAGCAGAACAAGGCCATCCAGGTGCGCAGACTAATCTAGGTTTGTTATATCTGACGGCTGAAGGTGAGGACAGAGATGAAGCGTATGCGCTGACATTGTTGAATAAGGCTGCAAAACAGAACTTTTCGTCGGCCCAATTGATCCTCGGTTCATTATGTGAACTTGGTCAGATCGTTCCACAGGATTTTAAGAAAGCAGCTGCTTGGTATCAGAATGCTGCGCTACAGAAAAATCCGGCAGCGCAATATCACCTCGCGATGCTGTATAGCAATGGAAATGGTTTGCCTAAAGACGAAAAAATGGCGGTTGCTTTGTTGAAGCAGGCTGCTGCAAAAGGGCTGTCTTCTGCCCAATTTCAATTAGGGCGCCACTATCTGTATGGCATGGGTATAGAGAAAGATGTAGTTGCTGGATACCACTACTTATTACAGGCGAGTTTCGCTATTGGCAGCAAGTCCATGGATAGCCGTGATTTAGTTAGTTCCGGCTTAAATCAAGAACAAATCGCGCAGGTTCAGGAAGAAACGCGTAATTGGCAACCTAAATTGTGAGTGTCTTATAAAACTCCCGCCATTATTTTTTTACTGGCATCACTGGCGCAAATAAAAGACGGTAGTCAATGCTGATAGCCGCTACCGTCACATCATCATGGTGCTGTGTACACGTCTTCTCTCTTGACGGTATTTATAAGTTTGGTGCTAACCATCGCTCGATTTCTTCTTTCGCAACGCCGCGGCGTTTTGCCATGTCATTGACTTGATCGTCGCCGATTTTGCCGACACTAAAATATTTTGAGTCCGGATGTGCAAAGTAAAAGCCAGATACTGCCGCACCAGGAATCATCGCCCATGATTCGGTGATATGCATGTCGATCTCGTCACACTGCATTTGCCGGAACATCACCGTTTTTACTGTATGTTCAGGGCACGCCGGATAACCGGGTGCTGGACGGATACCCACATATTTTTCCTGAATCAGATCTGCATTGCTGAGTGATTCGTTCGTCGCATAGCCCCACAAATCGGTACGTATACGTTCATGCAGGTATTCAGCAAATGCTTCTGCCAGGCGGTCTGCCAGCGATTTGAGCATGATACTGCTGTAGTCGTCGTGTGCTGCTTCAAACCGTTGTTCATACTTTTCGATACCCAAGCCAGCGGTAACGGCAAACATACCGATGTAATCTGTGACACCACTGTCTTTCGGTGCGATAAAGTCCGATAAGCATTGGTTGGGGCGGGCAACGCCATCGATGACCGGTTTTTCAGTTTGCTGACGTGTGCCGTAATAAGTGAACGCAACTTCAGTGCGTTTATCATCCGTATAAATTTCAATGTCATCGTCATTGACGGTGTTGGCCGGCAACAAAGACACCACGCCATTGGCTGTGAGCCAGCGACCTTCAATGATCTTCTTCAACATTGCTTGGCCTTCAGCGAAGACCTTGCTGGCCGCTTCACCGACTACTTCATCGGTGAGGATTGCTGGATACGGGCCTGCTAAATCCCAGGTTTGGAAGAATGGACCCCAATCGATATAGTTTGCCAGTGTCGCTAGGTCGACATTTTTGAATACACGACGTCCGATAAATTTCGGTTTGACCGGCGTATTGGCACCGTCAAAGCGGAGTTTCATTTTATTGGCGCGAGCTTGTGCCAACGTGACCATCGGAGTCGCTTTTTTGTTGGCATGCTGAACGCGGATGCGTTCATAATCCGTACCCAGATCAGCAATATACTGATCACGGCTTTCTGGCGTCAGTAAAGACTGCGCCACAGAAACCGAACGGGATGCATCCGGAACATAGACGACCGGACCTTCGTAGTTCGGCGCGATCTTTACCGCGGTATGTGCACGACTGGTCGTTGCGCCACCAATCATTAATGGAATCTTCATCATCCGGAAATGCGGATCACGTTGCATTTCTTTCGCAACATAAGCCATTTCTTCTAGGGACGGCGTAATCAGCCCAGATAGGCCGATGATGTCAGCATTTTCTGCTTTTGCTTTGGCCAGAATTTCTGAACAAGGCACCATCACGCCCATGTTGACCACTTCAAAGTTATTACATTGCAGTACGACCGTGACGATGTTTTTACCGATGTCGTGGACGTCGCCTTTGACCGTAGCAATGACGATCTTTCCTTTGGGTTTATTGTCACCGCTACGTTTCTTTTCTTCTTCGATAAACGGCACCAGGTGCGCAACAGCTTGCTTCATTACGCGTGCGGATTTGACCACCTGCGGCAGGAACATTTTGCCCTGACCAAACAAATCACCGACGATGTTCATGCCAGCCATCAACGGTCCTTCAATGACTTGAATTGGGCGACCGCCGTTGTTCATGATCTCTTGCCGTGCTTCTTCGGTATCTTCAACGATCCATTGGGTGATGCCATGTACCATTGCATGTGCCAGTCGTTTGCCAACAGGCTCGCTACGCCATTCCAGTGTGGCCTCTTCTTTTTTGCCACCCGCTTTTAGGGTTGCGGCAAACTCAATCATGCGTTCGGTGGCGTCTTCACGGCGATTGAGAACGACGTCTTCCACGCGTTCACGTAATTCCGGTGCGAGCTCGCTATAGACACCCACCATGCCAGCGTTGACGATGCCCATGGTCATGCCGGCTTGAATCGCGTGATACAAGAAGACCGTATGAATTGCCTCACGGGCTGGGTCATTGCCGCGGAAAGAGAAACTCACATTAGACACACCACCGCTGATCTTTGCACCAGGTAAATTCTGGTGAATCCAGCGCGTTGCTTCGATAAAATCGACGGCATAATTGTTATGTTCTTCAATCCCCGTGGCAACTGCGAAAATATTTGGATCAAAAATAATATCTTGCGGATCAAAATTGAGACTATCGACCAATAAGCGATAGGCGCGTTCGCAGATTTCTATTTTGCGTTGGTAGGTATCTGCTTGCCCTTTTTCATCAAACGCCATGACGATGACAGCTGCACCGTAACGTTTGCACAAGTTGGCCTGACGCAGGAATTCTGCTTCGCCTTCTTTCATTGAAATCGAGTTAACGATGGCTTTACCTTGAACACATTTCAGACCAGCTTCAATGACTGACCATTTTGATGAGTCGATCATCAATGGCACTCGGGCGATATCAGGTTCCGAGGCAATGAGGTTCAGAAAGCGCGTCATCGCTGCCTGAGAATCGAGCATCGCTTCATCCATATTGATATCGATGACCTGCGCGCCATTTTCTACTTGCTGGCGGGCGACGGCTAAGGCTTCATCATATTGTTCGTTCAGAATTAGACGGGCAAACGCTTTCGAGCCTGTGACATTGGTACGCTCGCCAACGTTGACGAACAAGGAGTGTGCGTCAACAGTAAATGGTTCTAGACCTGATAAACGCATTGCGGGTTCGATACTTGGAACAACGCGCGGCGCTTGCGTTTGTAAGATGTCTGCAATCGCTTTGATGTGCGGTGGTGTCGTTCCACAGCAACCACCGGCGATGTTGACGAAACCTGCTTCTGCGAATTCTTTCAACAAGGCCGAGGTGTCCTCTGGCAACTCATCAAAGCCCGTATCGCTCATCGGATTGGGCAAACCAGCATTGGGGTAAATACACACAAAGGTGTCGGCAATTTTGGATAACTCTTCTGCGTAAGGGCGCATCAACGCAGCGCCCAGTGCGCAGTTTAAGCCTATCGTTAGTGGCTTGGCGTGGCGGACAGAGTTCCAGAACGCAGGAACGGTTTGACCCGACAGAATACGCCCTGAGGCATCCGTCACGGTGCCGGAGATCATGATCGGCAGTGTCTTGCCCATTTCTTCGAAATACTGGTCGATCGCAAACAAAGCGGCTTTACAGTTGAGCGTATCGAAAATCGTCTCCACCAGTAAGACATCGGCGCCGCCTTCTACCAGACCACGTGTTTGCTCCAGATACGCAGCAACGAGTTGATCAAAGGTGACGTTACGGGCGGCTGGATCATTCACATCCGGAGAAATCGATGCCGTTTTTGGTGTCGGTCCTAAGGCCCCAGCCACAAAGCGTGGTTTGTCGGCGCTGGAATATTTATCACATGCGGCGCGGGCAATTTTGGCTGCCTGAACGTTCATCTCATAGGCGAGATGCGCCATGTGGTAGTCGTCCTGAGCGACGGTTGTGGCGCCAAATGTATTGGTTTCAATCAGGTCTGCGCCGGCTGCGAGGTATTGTTCGTGAATCTCTTGAATGATATGCGGCTGCGTTAAGGTCAATAACTCGTTATTGCCTTTGACGAACAGTTCTTTGCCTGGCACAGAAAAATCTTGAAATCGTTCGCCGCGATAATCTTCTTCAGTCAGCTTGTAGCGTTGAATCATGGTACCCATCGCACCATCGAGGATCATGATGCGTTGTGGCAAAATTTCACGCAAACGGGTTTCGGTGGCGGAGACTGGCAGGGATAGGTTCATGATGTTCACTCGCAAAAAGCAAAAAACCCGATCGGCTTGTGCATGCAGGCGGATCGGGCGACGTCCTTTTAGCAGCACTTATTACGCGCCCGCAATCTGAATCTCAAATCGGCGCTGGAAAGACAAATTATACGTCAGATCAATGGCTTGGACGCAATATGAGGTTTTTTTAAGACTTTTTGCTTATACATTGTGGTTAGATCGATATATGTTTCGTGCGTAAGTGCCAATGACGGCCAAGACGGCAGCAGGATAAAAAAAGGGCCTGTTTTCAAGAAACAGACCCAATGGGAAACAAGTAGAGTACAGCGTAATGAAATTACGATTTACGCGTACTGATCAAGCTGGCAACAATCGAAGTACCCAGAAGGACGCCGATAATGATCAATGAAATATCGGTTGGAACATGCATCCAATCAACAATTAACATTTTAATACCAACAAACATTAATACAAACGCTAGCCCGAATTTCAGCAAATGGAAGCGATCTGCCATATCCGCTAACAAGAAGTACAAAGCACGCAGACCCATAATGGCAAAAATATTTGATGTAAAGACAATAAACGGATCCGTGGTCACCGCAAAAATAGCTGGAATCGAATCTACTGCGAAGATCACATCTGATACTTCAATTAAGATCAACACTAACAACAACGGGGTAAAGAATCGTTTCCCGTCTCGAATGATGCTGAATTTTTCAGCATGAAATTCGTTCGTGAACGGTAATAATTTCTTCGCTAATTTCAGTACCGGGTTGTTATCAACGTTTGCTTCGTGATCCGACGAACGCAACATCCTCGCTCCGGTGATCAGCAAAAACACCCCAAACAGATACATCACCCAGGCAAATTGTGTGACCACCCAGCTACCTGCCAGAATCATCACAATACGCATAAAGATGGCACCAACAACACCGTACAGTAATACTTTGCGTTGGTATTGAATCGGGACAGAAAAGTGGCCGAAGATCAGCAAAAAGACAAAGACGTTATCCACTGACAGCGATTTCTCAATCACATAACCAGTCAGGAACTCCATCGCTTTTGCTGACGCGATTTCCGCACCTATTGTTTGCTTGAGGTAGACCCAGAGTCCGGCATCAAAACCCAATGCCAGACTAATCCAGATCACAGACCAGACCGCCGCCTCCTTGATGCTGACTTTGTGTGCACGCGAACCACCCAGTGCAAATACATCAATGGCAAGCATCGCGAACACAAAGGCAATAAATACTGCCCACATCCAGGGTTGAGCAACGGAATGCAACATCATTAGTCTTTCTCAACAAAGCCCAGCAACTGTAACAAGCTGATGAACAGATTAAAAATCGTCACGTACAAGTTGACTGTTGCCATGATGTAGTTCGTTTCGCCACCATTGATGATGTTACTGGTTTCGAACAAAATCATGCCTGACATCAACAACACCATGACTGCCGAGATTGTTAATGATAAGGCTGGAATCTGGAAGAAAATGGCACCCAAGCTCGCTACCAGCACCACAATCATGCCAGCCATCAGAAAACCACCCATGAAACTAAAATCACGTTTGCTGATTAGTACGTAAGCAGATAGGCCCAAGAAAATCAGACCAGTCATACCCATGGCTGTCATCACAATAGCCGTACCGCCTGGCATGTGCAGATAGTGGCTCAGAATAGGGCCTAAGCTATAACCCATAAATCCAGTCAACGCAAAGACAGACAAAATACCCCAAGCACTGTTACGCAGCTTGGTCGTCGCGAACAGCAAACCAAAATAGCCAATCAGCGTTAGGATAGAACCTGGACCAGGAATTGCGTAAGCAATGGTTAATCCCGCAGTCAACGCTGAAAATAATAACGTCATCGAAAGCAACATGTAGGTGTTGCGCAGTACGTTTAGACTATCGCTCGCGGTAGCGTCGATGTAGTCAACAGTTTGCACGTTACGTGCATCGTTACGACCAGTGATTCTCATACTTTTCTCCTGAAATAATGAAGACATTGCTGTCTGGCTGAATGTCTTTACCCTTTTTTAAAGAGTAAGACTAGTGTAGTAGCAAATGAATAGTAATAAAAGTCGAATATAATTGATAAATACTTCGTAAAAACCGAACAATTACAAATGCGCACAAGCTTAATAGTGAGGTGAGTGAACGGTGTCCAATCTAAATTATAAGCATTTGCACTATTTTTGGGCTGTTGCCAAGGCGGGTAGTATTGCGCGCGCCAGTGAACAACTGCATCTTACCCCGCAAACCATCAGTGGACAGTTAAGTTTGTTTGAGCAGAACCAAGGCGAGGCCTTGTTTCGTAAAAGCGGACGAAACCTCGAGCTGACGGAAGCAGGCCGTCTAGTACTCAGCTATGCCGAAGATATTTTTGCCTTAGGACAAGAGTTGGAAGAAGTCTTGCATCATCGTCCGACCGAGCGAACGCTGCAATTGCGGGTGGGTGTCTCGGATGCATTACCTAAAATTGTCGCTTATAAATTGCTGGAACCTGCTTTGCAATTACCTCAAACTCTGCGGATTAATTGTCGTGAAGGAAAATTCGATATCTTGTTGGCTGATCTGGCTGCGCATAAGCTCGATGTGGTGATTTCAGATAGTCCCATGCCGGCGACAACCAAAGTCCGTGCCTATAATCACCTATTGGGTGAGTCCGGTGTCAGTTTCTTTGCGACCGAGGCTTTACGTCAGCAATTTCCGGCCACATTCCCAGCATGTCTTGAGGCCGCCCCTTTTTTACTACCTGGTGAAGACGCCGCAATGCGTTCGCGTTTGTTGCAATGGATGGATCAACAAGGATTACGTCCGCGGATTGCTGGAGAATTTGATGACAGTGCACTGATGTGTGCTTTTGGTCAGGCTGGCGCGGGTATGTTCGCTGCCCCCACTGTGATCAGCGAGACGGTCATGAAGCAATATGATGTGAGTCTGATTGGCCGCACAGAGGAGATCTGCGAACAGTTTTACGCGATTTCTGTTCAGCGCAAACTGACGCATCCGGCCGTCTTAGCGATTAGTCACGCAGCACAGGGGGCGCTTTTCGCCTGAAAACGACGGCATAAGCGACAATCAAAACGCCGATTAGTAAGCCTGAATGCAGAACAACAGCAGTCATTGTTCTGTTGTATCGCATATTTTATTTCAGGATGAATGTCGTACCCACAGCGAGTGGGAATCCTTGCAAAAATTCAGCAGCAGGCAGGCGCTTACCGCCAGGTTTTTGTAACTCCGCGAGTTGTAGGCAACCTTCGGCACACGCAATAATAATGCCATCGTGGGCAGAAGCTTTGAGTACCTCTCCTGGCTTTGTCGTCGCATGCTTGTCGGCGTTTTTGTCTGCAATTGCATGGGCAGCAAAGACTTTAATCGTCTTATCGCCATACTGGGCATGAGTGCCTGGAAACGGATTAAATGCGCGGATTTTTCGGGCCAGTACTTCCGCTGATTGGCTAAAATCGAGAGCAGCTTCTTCTTTGCTTATTTTAGCTGCGTAAGTGACTCCATCCTCAGGCTGTATCGTGGCCGATAGCGGACCTTCTTCCAGCAAACGCAGGGTTTCCACGATCATTTCACCACCCATTGCTGCTAGGGAGTCGTGCAAACTGCCCGTGGTGTCGGTGCCTTTGATACTGATACGACGGGATAGCAACATTGGCCCTGTATCAAGTCCCTCTTCCATTTGCATGATGGTGATGCCTGTTTCTGCATCACCTACTTCAATGGCTCTGTGGATAGGAGCGGCACCACGCCAGCGGGGCAACAAGGAGCCGTGAATATTCAGGCAACCCCTTGGAGGAATCTTTAATACAGACAAAGGTAGAATCAGGCCATACGCCGCAACGATCATCACATCATGAGGTGTACGTTGTAACAGCGCATGTGCTTCTGCTGCGACATCCGGATATTTACCGTTTAAACGCAGAGATACTGGCTGGGCAACCGGCATATCGTGGGCGAGCGCATATTGTTTGACTGCCGATGCTTGTAATTGCATACCTCGCCCCGCCGGACGGTCCGGCTGCGTCAGCACCAGAACAATCTCGTGTCCGGCCTGATGCAGTGCGGCAAGCGCTGTGGCAGCAAATTCCGGCGTGCCGGCAAAAATGACTTTCATCGACGATTTGCCTCTTTACGGGCGATGTCGCGTTCTTCTTTGATCATTTTCGTTTTGATACGATTACGCTTCAGTGGTGACAGATAGTCGACAAACACTTTGCCCAGCAAATGATCCATCTCATGCTGGATACAAACCGCCAGCAAGCCATCGGCGTGAATTTCAAATGACTGGCCATTGGCGTCGAGTGCTTTTACTTTGACTTCGGCAGGACGCTCTACACCATCGTAGACACCCGGTACTGACAGGCAACCCTCGTCATAGACTTTCTTCTCTTCACTGGCCCAGACAATCTCCGGGTTAATAAAGACCTGTAGCTGGTCGCAGGCTTCTGATGTATCAATAACAACGAGTTGTTCGTGAACATCGACTTGCGAGGCGGCAAGGCCGACGCCGGGAGCGTCATACATCGTTTCCGCCATGTCGGCGATGAGTTTCTGTAAACGATCATCAAATACAGTCACCGGTTTTGCCTTTTTGTGAAGGCGCGGATCGGGATACCGCAAAATATTTAGTATGGACATAAGACTTTTCACAACAAGCCAAAGAGGCAATTGCGTAGTTTTTCTTGCTAGTTCAAGGATTTATGGGCAGAATTTGATTCAATTTGGCAAGTTTTGCAAGCGTTTGCCTGCATACCTGCCAGTTTGCTGTTTTGCAGCATTTTGCATCGGATAATGTACATGAAAAAGTTTAGCACAATCGCCGCCTTCTTCGCCGCTGGTCTTTCATTTACGCATGGAGTTTCGTTTGCATCTCCAGCGGATGCGAGCATTGCGCAGGCGCAAGCTATCGCAAATAGTAGCAAATGTGCATTTTTACCCGATGCCCCTGATAAGCATCTCGTGGTCAGAGGTGATACGCTCTGGGGTATTGCTGCACAATTTTTACAGAATCCTTGGTGTTGGCCGGAGGTCTGGGGCATGAATAAAGAAGATATTCATAACCCACACTGGATTTACCCTGGTCAGATTATCTATTTTGATCGCGTTAATCAACGCTTGCGTCTTGCCAATGTTGCCGGAAATGGTAACGGTGATGGCTCAGCAGGAGGTATTCCTCTCGTCAAGTGGACACCGCATTCACGCGTTGAGGGTATAGGCGCAGACGCGATTACATCCATCCCAGCATCAATTATTGAGCCATTCTTATCCCAACCGTTGGTGATAGAGCGCAATGCACTCGACCGGACGCCACGTATCATCGCGGCGAGCGAGGGGCGTGTCAACACGGGGCAAGGTGAAAAATCCTATGTCCGCGGTGATCTCAATGGCGGCACTTCGTTCCAGGTATTCCGTCCCGGTGTCGCCTTAAAAGATCCTGATACGGGACTTGTGATTGGTTACGAAGCGGCTTTTGTTGGCACGATGAAACTCGAACGTGAAGCGGGCGAGGAGGGAGACGTCCATACCTTCATCGTTGTGAAATCCAAAGAAGAGATGTCGATCGGAGATCGTTTGATCCCATTGCCACCGACCCCGATTATCAACTACGTACCTCACCCACCAAGCAAAGATATCAGAGCTCGCATCGTGAGTATTTACGGTGGTGTGAACGCTGCCGGTCAAAATCAGATCGTTGCGATTAATCGCGGCCGTGATAACGGCGTTGACCTTGGAACCGTATTGTCATTGGAGCGCCATGGCGCAACAATCCGAGACCTTACAGATGAAAAGCGTCTCGTGAAATTGCCTGATGAACTGTACGGTAACGTCTTCATTTTCCGCGTATTTGACACGATTTCTTATGGTCTGATTATGCAGGTGAGGGATATTGTCAAGGTGGGCGACGTTGCTCGTTCTCCGCATTAATTGACAGACTCAGATATGGGGGACTAAGTTTGTTTCCGGATTTTTTCCCTTGGTTGCGGTTGGAGCAAACACCAGGAGTCGGTGCAGCGACCGCAAGAAACTTATTGAAGGCTTTTGGCTTACCTGAGCGTATATTCGCCGCAAGTTATGAGCAATTAACTGCGGTTGTTACCCCTAGAATTGCCAAGGCACTGCTGCAGCCACCACCAGAGGCCTTACTCGTCTTAACCCAAAAGACGCAGGAATGGTGTCAGCAAGCGAATAACCACATCATTACTCTGGCGGACGGGAATTACCCGCGGTCATTACTAGAAATTCCAGATCCACCAAACCTGTTATATGTAAAGGGACGACTTGAACTTCTCGATGCTCCTTGTATCGGTGTTGTCGGTAGCCGAAATGCTACAGTACAAGGCATACGTCATGCCGGCCAATTTTCAGAAGCATTAAGTCATGCAGGCCTGTCGATCAGTTCGGGGTTGGCTGCAGGCATTGATGCGGCTGCCCATGAAGGGGCTTTGCGGGGCGTTGGTGGTACGATTGCGGTAATTGGCACAGGAATCGACATTGTCTATCCTGCTAAAAACAGAAAGCTTGCACATGCTATTGTTGATAACGGTTGTGTTGTCAGTGAATACTCACTCGGAACGCCCTCGGTAGCGGCAAACTTCCCGCGCCGTAATCGTATTATTTCTGGTCTTGCTTTGGGCGTTCTCGTTATTGAAGCGGCTGCTCAATCCGGTTCCTTGATTACGGCAAGGATGGCCACAGAGCAAGGACGCGAAGTGTTTGCGATTCCTGGTTCGATTCACTCCCCATTGGCCAAAGGCTGTCATCAATTGATTAAACAGGGTGCCAAGTTGGTTGAGTCAGCGCAAGATATTTTGGAAGAATTGCAATTTTCACCCATCTCGCCAGTCGCTTCTCAATCACTACCGTTAATCGCAGAAGGTGCTCCGCACGATGTATCGTCAATGCATCCCTTGTTAGCGGCAATGACGTACGATCCATTGCCGCTTGATTTGCTGGCGCAGCACAGTGGATTGGACATTGTGTCTTTGACGACGCAATTACTTAGTCTGGAATTAGCTGGTCAAATTGAGTCTTTGCCGGGAGGGTTAGTTCGTCGTTTAGCATAAACCGACAATGACGCGAGGCTCTTCCGATGTAGAAACCTTCAGCGAACTGATTTTTTTGACATCGGCTTACTCGCCATTTACTAACTTGCCTTTAAGAAAGAATGTTTTGACATGTCTTTCTATCTACTTTCGAAGTGAACGTGTTTCATCTCACTGCCCGATATCGATGAAAATCAAAAATCTATCCTGTAATCTGTATTTAGGGACTTGTCCGAAACAGCTGCACGAGATAGAGTAGTGCCATGTTTGATATCCTTGTTTACCTCTACGAAACTTATTACCGGCCAGATGCTTGCCCGGATACTGCAGCCTTGGTTAAAAAATTGTCCGCTGTTGGCTTTCCCGAAGACGAAATTTCAGAAGCGCTGGACTGGCTAACTGGTTTAGCGATGACCACCGACGAAACCCAACCAGCGCCAAAGAGCTCAAGCGGTTTTCGGGTCTATGCTCCAATTGAAATTTCTGCCTTAGGAACCCAGGCAATCGGGTTTATCCAGTTTTTAGAATCGGCCGGTTTATTGTCTTCGTTGCAACGAGAGATCGTGATTGAACGGGCCTTGGCTGTCAACGAGTCACCACTACCATTGGATAAATTGCGGATTATTGTCCTGATGATGCTGTGGAGCCAAGGGACTGAGCCAGATATGTTGATGTTTGATGAATTATTGTTGTCAGATGACGACAATGCCACGCGCCTTTTGCATTAATCATTTCAATATTCGTAAATTTCTGACAAAAATCGCATATTGATGGTGATTTTTAGACCATCACGCTTATCATTTCCCGCTAATTTAGGTTAGTCTTACGCTTATTTAGGAAAAGTGTTGTGAATTCGACATTTTTTCCTCGCACCGAACACCATTCGAGAATCACGAAATGACAAAAACGCTCATCATTGCCGAAAAACCATCAGTCGCAGCCGACATCGCGAAAGCTTTGGGAGGTTTCACCAAGCATGATGATTATTTCGAATCTGAAGAGTATGTGTTGTCATCAGCAGTTGGTCATTTGCTGGAGATTACCGTACCGGAAGAGTTCGACGTCAAGCGTGGTAAGTGGAGTTTTACTCATTTGCCAATGATTCCACCGTATTTTGCATTAAACCCAATCGCAAAAACCGAAACACGACTAAAAGTGTTGACGAAGTTGATTAAACGCAAAGATGTCTCGGCACTGATCAACGCATGTGACGCGGGCCGCGAGGGTGAGCTTATTTTTCGTTTGATTGCACAGCACGCAAAAGCAAAGCAATCGGTCAGACGTTTGTGGCTGCAATCGATGACGCCTGGCGCGATCCGTGATGGTTTCCAGAAGTTGCGTACTGATGAAGACATGATGCCATTAGCTGACGCAGCGCGTTGTCGCTCAGAGGCCGACTGGTTGATTGGTATTAATGGCACCCGTGCCATGACTGCATTTAACTCCAAAGAAGGTGGGTTCTATTTGACCACCGTTGGTCGTGTTCAGACCCCAACATTATCTATCGTTGCCGAACGCGAAGAAAAAATTAAAAAGTTTGTCTCACGTGATTTCTGGGAAGTCCGTGCCGAATTCGTTTGCGCCGCTGGTATTTATGAAGGCCGGTGGATGGATCAACAGTTCAAAAAAGACGAACACGATCCTGAGAAGAAAGCCGAACGTTTGTGGAGCAAACTGGCGGCAGATACGATCGTTGCGGCTTGCCGTGGACGCCAGGGTAATGTGACTGAAGAGTCCAAACCTGCCACTCAAATGGCACCAGGCTTGTTTGATTTGACCAGTTTACAACGCGAAGCCAATGCTAAATTTGGTTTTTCAGCCAAAAATACTCTTGGTCTCGCACAAGCTTTGTACGAAAAACATAAAGTATTGACTTATCCGCGTACTGACTCCCGTCATTTGCCGGAAGATTATCTGGAAACAGTTAAACAGACGCTGGGTACGATCTCTGAGAATAATAATTACTATCAGTTTGCGACACAGATCTTAAAAAATAACTGGGCCAAACCAAACAAACGTATCTTTGATAATAGCAAGATCAGCGATCACTTTGCGATCATCCCAACGGGTCAGGCACCAAAAAATCTGTCCGAACCTGAGCAAAAATTGTATGACCTTGTGACGCGTCGATTTATGGCAGTGTTTTTCCCTGCAGCAGAATTTCAGGTGACAACCCGCATTACCGAAGTGACTGGGCATCACTTTAAAACCGAAGGCAAGGTCATGACCAATGCTGGCTGGTTAGCGATTTACGGTAAAGAAGCCTTAGAAGAAAAAGACACCGAGGGCAAAGGTACCTTGGTTGCTGTTGCTAAGGGTGAAAAAGTCTTAGCCGATCATGTAACAGCACATGGCCTGGTCACAAAGCCGCCTGCGCGTTATAGCGAAGCGACATTGCTCTCAGCGATGGAAGGTGCTGGAAAACTTGTTGATGATGGTGACCTGCGTGACGCCATGGCGGGCAAAGGCTTGGGAACACCTGCAACACGTGCAGCCATCATTGAAGGTTTGCTGACTGAAAAGTATCTGTTGCGTGAAGGCCGTGAGTTGATCCCAACTGCTAAAGCATCGCAATTGATGACTTTGTTGCGTGGTCTTGGTGTCGACGAGTTGACATCGCCAGAGTTGACTGGTGAGTGGGAATACAAACTCTCGCAAATGGAAAAAGGTAAAATCAGCCGCGAAGAATTTATGCGCGAAATTGCTCAGATGACGCAAATTATCGTCAAACGTGCGAAAGAATACGATAACGATACCATCCCAGGTGACTATGCAACGCTGCATACACCTTGTCCACATTGCGGTGGCGTCGTCAAAGAAAACTACCGTCGATTTGCGTGCACCAAATGCGAATTTTCGATGAGCAAAACTCCAGGCAGTCGTCAATTTGAAGTCGCCGAGGTGGAAGAGCTATTGTCCAAACGTGAAATTGGCCCTCTACAAGGTTTCCGTTCAAAAATGGGCCGCCCATTTGCTGCAGTCCTGAAAATTGTGCCGGACACCGAGCATCACAATCTCAAGCTGGAGTTTGATTTTGGTCAGAGTCAGGATGATGGCGAAGAAGGTGAAGGCGTCGATTTCAGCGCGCAAACTTCGTTAGGACCATGTCCGAAATGCGGTAGTGGCGTATATGAAATGCCACTGAATTATGTTTGTGAAAAATCAATGGCGAAACCAAAATCGTGTGATTTCCGAAGCGGCAGGATCATTTTGCAGCAAGAGATTCTGCCGGAGCAAATGGTGAAATTACTGGTGGACGGTAAAACGGATTTATTACCCGGTTTTGTGTCGCAGCGAACTCGTCGCCCGTTCAAAGCCTTCCTCGTCAGAGGTAAAGATGGCAAAGTCAGCTTTGAATTTGAGGAACGCAAAGCCAAAGCACCTGCCGCTGCAAAAGCCGGCGCGAAGCCCAAAGTGGCTGAGTCCGAGGAAGCGGTAGTCGCGCCGCTCGTTGCGGCTAAAAAAGTCACTACCCGCAAAAAGAAGGCAGCTTGACAGCATTCGTTGCATTATGAGTGGTAGTTATTTAAACTTTCCACTCATTTTTGCAGAATATGGAGGGGATTTTGTATATTGTATGAAGTAATTTATGCAATAGGATCTGTATGCAGCCAAAGGAATTACTCAAAAGTGCACGCACAGAGTTTCTTAATAGTTTTCAAAGCGCGATTCAGTTCATTGTCTCGCCCGCGATAGAAGCTCTGTTTGTTAAGGCAAATGCATCCCAATCGCCATTAGAAAAGGCGGAGATTTTTCATGCGCGTGTCATTCTGCAAGAGCATCGTCAGGAATTAACTCGACAACTGATCCTCAACATGATTGAGTTGTTGGACCGTAGTATTGAAACTACTTATCAGGCGTTTCGCCCAACCTCCTCTGCCTTGTCGTTGTCCTTAGATAATATCGGTCTCTTGGATTCGTCGACCTTTGAGAATTCTCTGCGTTTTAATAATATTATTCAGTTGTTTCGTGACTGTGCTGAGCAGGAGTTAGTCGATTTAAATATCCGTCTTTCTGTTTTGTTCAATGAAAACGATATCCGTGAGCGGGAAAACCCTTTTCGCCCCTATTTACTAGCACGTTGCATTTCTGCCTCTGTTGAAACGCTCAAACTGTCGCCGGAACTGACTGCGATTCTGGTGACGCAAATTGGCGAGACGATCAGTAATTATGTCAAAGCGATGTATCAACGGGCTAATGCCGAATTGGCAAAACACGGCGTCAATGTGCATTTGTCATTGAAGATTAACAAAGTGCCGCCAACCCCGCCACCACGTTCAACCTTATCGACCCTCTTCGATGATGCGCAATCGCATCACCTGGGCGTGAGTCGCCCTGAAAAGCGGATTGCTTCCGTCACTTCGCCATCGTATGCGACTGCCAGCGGTGGATTTCCGCAACTGATCACCAAACCAGCGATAAATATTCACCAGCTCTTTTTAGCCGTGCGCGGGAGAGCTGGATTTTCGAAGGCAACTGCCGACCAGATTGGTCTTGGCGATCATGAATCAGAGCCCTTGTGTTGGTTGGAAGGGGGCGCTGGTCTTGGTGATGTGCTGCGGATGGCATTTGGTGCAGAAGAAGACTTAAGCTGGGAAACCAAATCAAGGTGGCGCCCCTTGTCGCCAGCAACACTTGCTACTAATAACGTCATCAAACAGAACGTCGCTGTTAGCCGGCAACTTATACAGCGCTTACAACTGGCCCATGAATCCTCTGCGCGCCCCTCTGAAGGTGTTGGCAGACAGCAGGAGACATTCTCATTTGCTGGATTGGATTTCCCCAGTATTGTTGGTCAGATGCATAAATTATTGACTCCGCGATATAGGGACATGCTCAATGAGCAGGGCGAAGTAAAAAATCTTCTTTACCAAGAGCGTGAAGTCTTGTTGCAGTTCGCTCGCTCAAACGAGGAGCGAATGAAGATCGATGTCGTAGCGTTGGTGTTTGAATCGATTCTGTTCGACTCATTACTGTCGTTAGAGTTGCGTATCCAGATCGGGCGGGTGCAATTTCTCTTCCTGCAGTTGGCGTTGATCGAGGCTGATTTTTTGCGCTCTGTACAGCATCCCGCGAGGCTCCTACTTAATCGTATTGCCGTAGTAAGCCTTGGGGTGCAGCATATAGAATCACAAAAAATCCAGTTTGACCTAGAAATTGAACGTATCTTCAAAACCCTAGCTAAACATGATTGCAGTATTCCGGGTTTGTTTCAGCGCATTATTAATCGCTTTGATATCTTCGTTTTGCGAGAATTGCGCATTCAGGACAAAGTGATTAGGCGAACAGTCAAATCGGTTGAAGAAGCACAGATCCGTTATAGCCAGTTTGAACAAACTGCATCAACCCTGAGAGCGGCGCTGTTGCCTTTCGGCTTACCACCACAATTTTTAGCTTTTCTTGAAACAGAATGGGTCAGAGCGATTAATCTTGCAGATCGCAAAGAGCCTGAACTGGCGAGCGATCTCCGAGCTTTTGTTCCTGATGTTGTGTGGAGTATACGGCCCAAAATCAGTCGGGAAGACAAATTGCAGTTTTCTGAACTGATGCCGCCGATGATGGATAGCCTGAGGCGGGGTATGGAAATCATGGAGTTAAACCAGTTTAAACAGCATGCATTGTTTAATTGGTTGAGTGATGCACATCATAGAGCACAAAATCCACAACTTGGTACGGTCGCCGACTTCTCGTTACAAAAGGTGCGTGCGTTATTCGATGATTTTATGAGGCAACCCGCACTCGTCATCTCGGACATTGCGACTGAGGACAAATTTGAGGAAATGCGTAAGTATTTGGTTGATATCCTGCAGGAACTGGGGCTCAATGTCATGATGCTGACCAGCGATGAATTCCATTCGCAGGGCATTCAATCGGGGGCAACACGGTTGAGTCCGCCAATAAAAACGATAGATGTCGATGCAATGCGTGCACAGTTAGTCGCTGGGGCTGCAATTGAAATGAATTTAGATGATAAATTCTGGCGAGGGTGTATCCACTGGATTAATGTAGGTGCCTATAGTATGGTCCTCAGTTTCAAATCCCATGCAGCACCTGCTGTTATTTCGATCGATAACTTCTGTGCCAATCTGAGTCGAGGAACGGCCAGATTGGTCGAAAATGCCAGCTTGTTCGACAGAGCGATTGCGGTGGTACTCAAATCAGCTGATGCGTTAGATGCCTAGTTGCTCCTCAATTTCATTTAATCCATATAAATTAAATCATTTTCAAATTTCCCTTGCCTAATTGAGGTGTACTTTGCTATAGTTCGCCTCCCGCTAAAACGGGAAGTAAGAAGAAAGCAGCAGCCAGGAACTCCGGCGGTTCGGTTTGATGAAGTTGACGCGAAAGCGACAAGATCTGAATAAGATGCATCAGAAAGAACAGCAAAAGCGGTCAGGGAGTTGACAGGGTTAATAAATTGCTGCATAATCTCGCTTCTCTGCTGCAAACGAACACAACGCTTCGTTGCTAAATCAGGTAAATAAAAGCCTTGGTTTGAGCGGAAAAGAATTTAAACCATTCGGTTCTTTAACAATTAACAGTCAATAAATGTGAGCACTTGATGAAAGCGCGCCGAATAGATTTATCTGTTCGGTATGCTTAAAAAATATCAAATGCTTCACAAGAAATAAATAATAGGAAAATCATTTAGCAATAGATGATGGAACTGTCAGTATTTTGA